>JAYVXQ010000383.1:0-12552 GCA_043785025.1 Acetobacteraceae bacterium | reverse complement strand
GTTTCGGAGAAATCCGGGTATACGCGCCCAGGGTTGGTGTGGCGGCGGGCGCAAAACCAAAAGGATACCCGGATTTCGGAGAGATCCGGGTATAGATCACGTCGCTATCCTCCCGCGGAGACGCAAATTCGCGCGTTCGCGTTGCGCGGTATACAGCCCGAAGGCGACAATGATCGCGGCCCCCGCGAGCGTCCAGCCATCGGGCCAGACACCGAAGGCGAGCACGCCGGCGATCGTCATCCACAATAATTGCACATAGGAATAGGGTGCGAGCGTCGAGACCGGCGCCATGCGTATCGACAGGATCACCAGCCACTGGCCGACCGACGACAGCACGCCCTGACCGATCGACAGGATCAATTGCAGGGACGTTGGCCGGGTGAAATGAAACGGGATCAGCGCGCTGAGCACGATCAGGCCGGAGATGGCGGACCAGAACATCGTGGTCTCCGCGCGCTCGGTCGCGACCATGCGCCGGGTCAGGATCACGCCGATCGACCAGAACAAGGCGGAGGCGACGCGGTAAAGCCCCTCCGGGTGAAAGGTGCCGCTGCCGGGCCGCAACACCACCAGCACGCCCGCCATGCCGCCCGCCAGAGCGAACCAGCGGCGGGCGTCGACGGTTTCGCCCAACAGCGGGATCGACAGGACGGTGACGAGGATGGGGCCGACGAAGCCGATCGTCGCGGCCTCGGCGAGGCCGACGTCGCGGATGCCGAGGACGAATAGCAACGACGAGCAGACGAGGCACAGGCCGCGGGCGAGTTGCAAAGCCGGTTTGTGCACAAAGAACGAGGCGCCGCCGCGCTGTGTCGTCAGGATGAACGCCATCAAAGCGAAAACGACGTAGCGGGTCCAGGTGATCTGAACGATCTCGACCTCCCCTGCCAGGCGTTTGGCGATGGTGTCGGCGAGGCAGAAGATGATCGAGGCGATCAGATTGAGTCCGATGCCGCGCAGCGGGTTGTTGATATGGCCGCTCAATTGTCTTGCTTCCTCCGGCGTTGTTGGGATTATCCGGTTTTTTGAGCGGTGACGCCAGCGGTCGGCGGTCTGGGTTGGGCGTGACGGCGGGTTTGCTTCGCGTGGCGGCGGTGATATCGCGAGCGCCAGAATGATGAGTTGGGGATCGCCATCGCCGTTATGCGCCTGCTGGTTTTCATGCTTTGCGTGCCGGTCTTCATCGCCCTGTGGTTCCTGGACACCACAGGGCTGATGCGGTTGGGCTGGTATTGCCTGACCGGGAATTGCGGCGTCAGCCCGCCGTTGATCGCGATGGGCGCGGCGTTGCTTGGCCTGGGTTTTTTTCTGGCGCAGGGGCGAGGCGCACCAGACGTGAAGCCGCGGGTCGTGAAGAATGTGGCGCGGCCGAAGCGGGCCTCCGGGCGCGCTATTGCGACGCGCGGCTCGGCCCCACCAGCGTCGCGCCGCCGTCCACGCCCAAAATCTGACCGGTGATGAAACGGGCCTGATCGGACAGCAGGAACCGCACGGCCATGCCGATATCCCAGCCGTTGCCCTCCATGCCAAGGACGGAGGCTTTGCGGCGGATGTCGCGCGCGGCCTCGGTCATGCCTTTTTCATAGACCATCGGCGTGTAGACGGGGCCGGGGAAGACGCAGTTGGCGCGGATACCGTCGGGCCCGTGATCGACGGCCATCGCCCGCGTCAGCGCGATGACGGCGCCCTTGGACACGCTGTAGGCCGTCAGGCCGCGCGGACGCAGCGCGGAGATCGAGGAAATGTTCACGATCGCCCCACCCCCCGCCGTGCGGATCATCGCGGGAATCGCATGTTTGCAGGTCAGGAACATCGTATCGACATTGACCCGCATGATGCGGGACCAATTTTCCTCGGTCTCCTCCACGACCGTGCCTTTGCCGCCGATGCCGACATTGTTGTCGAGACAATCCAGGCGTCCCCAACGGTCGACGGCGTCCTGGACCATCGCTTCGCATTGGGTGGAGAGTGTGACGTCGTAGGAGACAGCGGCGGCGATCCCGCCCTCGGCCGCGATCATCGCGACGGTGCGTTCGGCCAGAGCGAGATCGCGGTCGACGACGAGGACTTTCGCACCCGCGCGGGCCAGCAGAATGCAGGCGGCGCGGCCGTTGCCGATCCCGTCGCCCGCGGCGCCGCCGCCGGTCACGATCGCGACCTTGCCGATCAGGCCCCACTCCTCGTTCGATGTCATTGGCGGCGTTCCCCTGTTATGAGTGTTCATGTGCCTTGTACAAGGCTTTGTGTCGATGCCGGGGAGACGCCGTGATGCTGGAATTTGGCTGGTATTTGCCGACCTCGGGCGACACCACGTGTTATGGCGATCCGGCGGCGTTTATTCCGCCATCGACCGGGATGTTCGACCGGGTGATCCTGGCGGCCGAGGCGGCGGGGTTCGAGTATTTCCTGGTCCCCGTGGCGGCGGCGTGTTGGGAGGCGTGGATCGCGAGTGCGATGGCGGTGGCGAAAACCTCGCGCATCCGGGCGTTGGTGGCGGCGCGTCCGGGCTATGTCAGTCCGGTGCAGCTGGCGAAAATGGGGGCGACGTTCGACCGGCTGTCGGGGGGACGTTTCGCGGTCAATCTGATCGCGGGACAGAGCGAGATCGAGGCGCGGGCGGAAGGGATGACATTCGGCAAGGACGATCGTTACGCTTTGATGGATGAGGACGTGACCATCATGAAGGCGTTATGGTCGGCGCCGGGAGGGGTCGATTTCGACGGCCGGTTTCATCAGTTGAAGGGCGCCCGCGTAGCCCCTCAGCCTGAGCGCATGCCGCGGTTTTATCTGGGCGGCGGGTCGCGGGAGGCGTGGGAGATTTCGGCGAAACATGCCGATGTGCATCTGTTCTGGGGCGATACGCCAGCGCGGATCCGGGAGAATATGGCGGTCATTCGCGGCATGGCGGCGCGGCATGGACGGCAGATCGACTTTGGGATGCGGTTGCAGATCCTGTGCCGGGAGACCGAACGAGAGGCCTGGGATGCCGCGCATGAGCTGGTGCGCGATGTGACGGAGGGGCAGGCGCGTTACATACGCACGCATTTCGCGGAATCGGTGGCCAATCAGCGGGTGCGGGAACTGGCGCGCGAGCATGGCGCGTTGATCGGTCCGCATTTATGGACGGGGTTGACGCAAGCGCGTCCGGGCGCGGGGATCGTCGTGGTCGGCGATCCCCGGCAATGCGCGGAGACGTTGCAGGAATTTATCGATCTGGGCTGCCGTTCGTTCTGTTTGTCCGGTTATTTGCACGACGAGGAAGCGACGCGGTTCGCGCGCTGGGTGCGGCCGTTGTTGATGGAGCGCAATCCCGGCCTGATGTCAGGACCAGGGTGATTCCGCGCCGGCGTGGCGGGCTGAAACGTGGCCAAAGGCCAGACATTCGCCGAGATTGCCGGTTTCCTGATAAAGGCCGGGCCCTGATAAAGATAGCTGTAGATGGAGCCGGGTTCGCCGGCCCTGTAGAGACGGGCAGGTTCGAACAGTTTCCAGGTGTGGGATTCTCCGTAGGTGGGGCCGTCGTGGAATTTATGCACGCGGTCAGAAGCGGGCAGTTCGGGGAATTCGACGCCGACGGGGGGTGTTAATGGTCTTGCGGGTCGCCGCCGCGCGATTTGAGCCACGCGTTGTTTTGGCACATTCCGGTGGCGCGGACCTGGACCATGGGTTCCGGGACCGCGCGCGGGTCAGGCATTTTGTCAGGACATCGGATCGAGCACGACCACGGGAATTTGCCTTGCCGCGGATTTGATCTGGTAATCGGCGAAGGGCGGCCAGACTTTCACCGCCTCAACCCAGAGACGGTCGCGTTCCTCGCCAGTGGCGGTGCGGGCGCGCGCCTGGGTTTGGCTTGTGCCCACCTGGACGCCGACGATGGGATCGGCGCTGAGGTTGCGATACCAGCCGGGATGTTCGGGCGCGCCACCCTTTGATGCGATGACGAAATATCCTGATCCGGCCTGGCCGTAGAAAAGCGGAAAAATGTATTTCTCGCCGGATTTGCGGCCGGTCGTGGTCAACAGCAACGATGGCACGGTCATGTCGGGCATGTTGGGCCGCGAAATGGTATACATATGGCCGTCGGTGCCGCCGCTGGAGATATAGCGGTTGGCGTGATCCACCATCCATTGCGGCAGATTGGGAGCGAGTTTCGGCTCGGCCATGATGGTCTGTCCTTCATCGGTGTGCGCGGAGTGATGTAGCCGATACCGTGCCTGTGGCCAACCGGGGGGAGTTCGTTATCATGGCCCGCGTATCATGATCGAGGCGGATATGCGGAGTGTGACGGATCCGGCGCTTTCCCCGGCGGAAAGTCTGAAATTGCGGCGCATCGCGGGTCTGATGATCCCGGCCGATGTCGCGTTGGGGGTGCCGGGCGCGGATGATCCCGTGATTTTCGACGATATCGTGAGCTCTCTGGGCTGTGACGCGGCGGCGGTCAAAGCCGCCTTGGCGGGCGTCGATATGACCCTTGACGATCTTCACTCCGATCGGCCGGAGATTTTGGTTCTGGGGCGCGCCGTTCTGCAATGTTATTATCGTGACGATCGGGTCGTTCGTTCGTTGGGGTTGGAGCCGCGGGCGCCATTTCCGTTGGGGCATGTTTTGGAACAGGGCGATTGGTCGTTGCTGGATCCGGTGCGCGGACGGGCGAAGATGTGGCGGGACGCGCCATGAGCGGGAACGCGATCGTCGATGTGCTGATCATCGGTTCCGGCGCGTCGGGGGCGGCGGTGGCGTGGAGCCTCGCTGAGACGAAAATGCGCATCCTGTGTCTGGAACAGGGTGAGTGGATGAAGCCCACGGATTTTCCGAGCAACGGGAGGGATTGGGAGGCGAGGCGCTACGGTGATTTCGATATCAGTCCGAACCGGCGGGGGCGGGCCACGGATTATCCGGTGAATGACGATCATTCGGTGATGAAGGTCGCCAATTTCAATGGTGTTGGTGGCGGAACGATCTTGTATACCGCGCACTGGCCGCGGATGCATCCCTCCGATTTCCGGGTGAAATCGCTGGATGGCGTCGCGGATGATTGGCCGGTCGATTATGCCACGTTGGAACCATTCTTCGCCGAGAATGACCGGATGATGGGGGTGTCGGGGCTGGCGGGCGATCCGGCGTATCCGCCGCACCAGCCGCCGATGCCGCCGCTGCCGTTGGGCAAGACCGGCGCGCGGTATGCGCGGGCGATGAACCGGTTGGGCTGGCATTGGTGGCCGTCGGAAAGCACGATCGCGACGACGGAGTATGATGGGCGTGCCGCGTGCATCAATCTCGGTCATTGCACGCCGGGTTGCGCGCAGGGGGCGAAGGCGAGCACGGACATCACCTATTGGCCGCATGCGATCCGCGCGGGGGTGGAGTTGCGGCCGCGCTGCCGGGTCAAACAGGTGACGACCAACGCCGCGGGCATGGCGACGGGCGCGATTTATTACGATGGCGATGGGATCGAGCGGTTTCAAGCGGCCGAGGTCGTAATCCTGGCCTGTAACGGCATTGGCACGCCGCGGCTGCTGCTGAACTCGGCGTCGCCGCGGTTTCCTGATGGACTGGCGAATTCCAGTGGGCTGGTCGGTAGGAATTTGATGCTGCATCCCTGGCCGCAGGTGCGCGGCTATGTCGATGAGATGATGGACGGCGACCATGCGCCGATGCTGACGCTGTGGAGCAAGGAGTTTTACGAGACGGATCCGGCGCGCGATTTCGTCCGCGGCTATACGTTGCAGTTCGCGCGCGGGACGGGGGTGGTGAATGAGGCGATTACCAGTGCCGCCGCGGGAATTCTGCCGTGGGGGAAGGATCATCATCGGGCGTTTCGCGCGATGGCCTATCACCGGTTACAAATCGGCGTCGCGTGCGAGGATCTGCCGGAGGCGCATAACCGGGTGACGCTGGATCCGGTGTTACGGGACAGCAATGGCATTCCCGGCGCGAAGATCGATTATACGATCAGCGAAAACACGCGGCGGATGATGGAGCATGGCATCGCGCGGGCGTCGGAGATTTTGATCGAGGCGGGGGCGAAGAACCTGTATACGTCGCGGACATTGCTCAATAGTCCCGGACATTTGTTGGGCACGGCGCGGATGGGGAACGATCCGAGGACGTCGGTGGTGAATGCGTGGGGGCGGTCGCACGATGTGCGGAATTTGTTCATTGTGGATGGCAGTATTTGGGTGACCTCGGGCGGGGTCAATCCGACCTCGACGATCCAGGCTTTGGCTTTGTATATCGCTGACAGCATGAAGAAGCGGCTGGCGGATTTGTTCGATTGAGCCGGCGCTTTTGGAGGAATGAGCGGATGCGTGACGAACCGATCCCCGCGATGATCGCCGAGGCGCGGCGGCTGGCACCGGCGGCGCGCGCGGCGGCGGATGAGGCGGAGCGGCTGCGGCAAACGCCGTCGGCGCTGGCGGCTGAGATCACCAAAGCTGGCATTTATCAAATGTATTTGCCGGCTTCGATGGGGGGTCCGGAGACACCGCCGCTGGTCGCGTTTCGGGTGGTGGAGGCACTGTCGAAAGCGGATGGGTCGGTGGGCTGGTGCGCGATGATCGCGACGGCTTTGTCGATGAATGTCGCGCGGCTGCCGGTTGAGGTGGGGCGGGCATTGGCGGGCAGTCCGGCGGATTATCGCGGGGCGGGCTCGGCGCGGCCTGAGGGGCGGGTGTGGGCGTGTCCGGGCGGGTATCGGGCGAAGGGGCAGTGGAATTTCGCCAGCGGCATCCAGAACGCCCGCTGGCTTTATGCCACCTGCGTGATGATGGACGGTGACACGCCGATGCGGTCGGCGAAAGGCGGTCCGGTTTTGCGCGCGGTTTGGGTGCCGCGCGAGCAGGTCACGATTGTCGATACCTGGTCGGTGATGGGTATGCGGGGCACCGGCAGTCAGGATTTCATCGTCGATGATGTCGTGGTGCCCGAGGCGTTCAGCGTGTTGTCCGATGACAAGCCGCGGGAAATGGGACCGCTTTATCATCCGCGGGCCTGGTTTGTGCATTTGTGGACCCCTTCGGCGGCGAACGCGTTGGGGATCGCGCGGGGGGCGATCGACAATCTCCGGATGATCGCGGCGACGGAGGCGTCGACCTTATCGCCGAGTTTGTTGCGGGATCGGCCAATGGTGCAGGCGCGGTTGGGGGAGGCGGAGGCGATCGTCAACGCCGCGCGGGCTTATGTGTTCGACGCGGTGGGGACGTTGTGGGAGGATTTGTGCCGCGGGCTGGAGCCTTCGGACGAGCAGATCGGCCAGGCGCGGTTGGCGTTGGTGCATGCGATGCATGAATCGGTGCGTGCCGTGGACAAGGTTTTTCACGCGGCGGGCACGAATGCGATTTACACGCGGCTGCCGTTGGAGCGGGCGTTTCGCGATATACACGTCGCCGTGCAACATGGCGCCGCTTTGCCGGTGTATTTCGAGGCGGCGGGGAAAGTGTTGATGGGCTTGCGGCCGGGTGAGCCGGGGTGGTGAGGGTTTGGATAAGGGAGTGACACGATGACGTCTCGGGTGCCGGAGATTTCGTTCGCGCAGGCGGCGATTCTGGGCGCGGCGATGGGATTGCCAGCGCATCGCACCGGCGGCAACGCGTTTCGCAGTGTCGCGAATAACCCCGGTGTGGCGCGGGTCGCGTTTGGTCAGTTGCGGCGGTTGCTGGAATTCAACACGTTGGATACGCGGCTTCGGGCATTGATGATCATGCCGATCGGTTGGGTCACCGGGTCCGTTTATGAATGGACGCGGCATTGGCGGGTGGCGATCGAGGCCGGAATTCCAGACCAGGATATTGTGGCGGTGCGGGACTGGCGGACGTCGGATCGGCTGACGGCGGCGGACCGGGCGATTTTGGACGCGACGGATGAATGCCTCGCGGGTAGAACGATCTCGGATGCGATATGGTCGGACGTCGCGCGTGCGATTCCCGATCCCGGACAGCAGGTGGAGTTCATCGTCGCCATGGGGAACTGGATGGCGTTTTCCATGCTGTTCCGGAATTTGAATATTCCGCTTCCGGAGGGGATGATGCACTGGCCGCCGGATGGATTGAGCCCAACAGGGAGAGAATAATGGAAACGCGAACATTCGATTATATCGTGGTTGGGGCGGGCTCGGCTGGATCTGTGCTGGCGAACAGGCTGAGTGCTGACCCGAAATACAAGGTGCTGGTGTTGGAAGCGGGTCGGGAAAGTCATCCCTGGTCGCGGATCCCCGTTGGGTTCGCGAAACTGATCGAAAACCCGGCGGCGAACTGGCTGTATTCGTCGGAGCCGGACGCGGGCACCGGCAATCGGCGCATTCCCATTCCGCGCGGCAAGCTTCTGGGCGGGTCCAGTTCCATCAATGGCATGGTGTTCGTGCGGGGTCAGTCGCAGGACTATGACCAATGGGCGCAGTTGGGCAATCGCGGCTGGAGTTATCAGGACGTGCTGCCGATTTTCCGCGATATGGAGAGTTATCAGGGCGACGCCGACGACGAATTTCGCGGGCGTGACGGGCCGTTGAAGGTCACGGAAAGCAACGAGTCGGGGCCGCTGTATGACGCGCTGATCAAGGCGGCGAGCGAAGTTGGGATTCGTTACACCAAGGATTATAATGGCGCGGCGCAGGATGGCATTGGCATGACGCAGGCGACCATCCGTAAGGGGCGGCGGATGAGCACGGCGTATTGCTACCTCGATCCGGCGCGGGGGCGGCCGAATTTAACCATTCAGGCCAATGCGCTGACGGAATGTTTGTTGATCGAGGGCAAGCGTTGTGTCGGCGTGCGCTACAGCCTGAATGGGCAAACGATCGAGGCGCGCGCGGGACGGGAGGTGATCGTCAGCGGCGGGTCGATCAATTCGCCGCAACTGCTGGAATTGTCGGGAATTGGGCAGCCGGAACTGTTGAAGAGCGTTGGGATCGAGGTGCGGCACGCATTGAAGGGTGTGGGGGAGAATTTGCGTGATCATTACTCACCCAGGATGAAATGGACGGTGCCTCGGGCGTTGGGGATCACGTATAACGATAAGGGGCGCGGGTTGGGGCTGGTGTGGCAGGCGATGAAGTATGCGCTGACACAGAAGGGTTTGTTGGGGCTGCCGGCGTCACCGATCCGGGCTTATATTCGCACGCGCGCGGGGTTGGATGCGCCGGATGCGGCGATCTCGTGGATACCGTTTCTGGCGGCGCCGAATTTTAAGTTGTCGGACGAGTCGGGTGTGACGGCGATCATGAATATCCTGCGTTCTGAAAGCACGGGCAGCATTCATGTCGCGTCGAACGCGCCGCGCACACCGCCGGCCGTGCGTTTCAATTTCATGTCGGCGCGGTTGGATCAGGAAGTGACGATGGAGGCGATGCGCACGACGCGGCGGATCATGACCGCGCCATCCATGAGCAATATCGCCAAAGACGAGATCACGCCGGGGATCAATATTCAGGCGGATGACGAGTTGCTCGATTGGATCAGGAACAACGCGGAGACGACCTATCATCCGGTGGGCACGTGCAAGATGGGGTCGGATCCCTTCGCGGTGGTCGACGATCAGTTGCGCGTGCATGGGATGGAGGGGCTGCGGGTCGCCGATGCCTCGATCATGCCGACGCTGACATCGGGCAATACCAACGCGCCGTCGATCATGATCGGGGAGAAAGCGTCGCGCATGGTGCTGGCGGCGGCGGCGTGAGGTCCATCAGGCGTTGAATCTGGGCTGTCAGCGATCTGGGCCGCGGATGCCGGAATTCGCGGGGTTGGTTAAGTCGGTCTGACGCGCGATGCGCATCAGGTCGACGGCGAGCGGATCGTTGCCCGCGCCATCGATGGCGGCCTCGATGTGCCGGACTCCGGTTTCGGTCAGGATGGTTCCGGCGAGTTCGGCGAATTTGGCGCGGACCGGCTCGTCAGGATCGGGTTTGTCCTGATCGTAGCGGGACATATCGCGCGATGCCGTGATCTGGCGTCCGTCTTTCCAGGTCACGGTCACGCGGGCCTGGCGCGGATCGGGCGCGCGGGCGCTCATGGTTTTGTCCTCGGTCAGATGGATGCGGGACCGTAACGCCGCGATCGCAAGGTCGGTCAGGGCGCTGTCGTCGAGGTCAGCGTACCCCAATCCGCCACGCAGCAGCAGGACGGCGGCGGCGTGCGGGAATGAATATTTCGAGGCGAAATAGTTTGGCGGGTCCGGGTTGGCCATGACGGCGGCGAAGGCGTGCGTCGCGGCGTCGATCCGATCGATGTTGGCGATATCCGCGGGATTGATGTCGAGCAGGCAATCCAGGACGGGATGGATCGGATTGCAGCAGGCGTAAAAGCGGAAATAATTCTGGGTGATCATCCAGGATGATCCGAGGCCGGTGGTGAGATGGGTCGTATCGAAGCCGTCACCGACCATTTGTCCCAAAGCCTCCTCGATCGCTTCGTCGCGCGCCGTATAGCCGGCGAGTGCCAGATCGGGGGCGAGGATGGCGGCGAAACCGCTCATGCCGCCCGGGACGTTCAGCGCGGTGGCGCCAACGGTGGTGCTCAAATAGCTCGGTGTCATCAGCAACGTTGTCGCGATGCGCATGGCGCGGCTGATGTCGGCGGCGTTGAAACCGCGAAGATGGGCCGCGGCGGCGACGGCGGCCAGTAGGGCGATTTGTCCGTTGCCATGGGCGAACGGACGCGGCGTAAAGGCCCGCGCGAACCGGCCGGCGATTTCATAGCCGATGATCAGGGCGGTCAGGAGATCGTGACCGGAGCTTTGGTTTTGCTCGCCAAGCGCCAGTAACGCGGGCAGGATTTGCACCGAGGGTTGGACGCCGAGAATGCCGTCGCGGAGTTCGATCGATCGTCCGGCGATGCCGTTCAACATGGCCGCGATGCGAGGATCGGTCGTTGGCATGCCGGGTGCGAGCAGCGTCGCGCCGGTGCCCGCGGTGGCCATCAGGCGCGTGCGTAAATCCTGAATTTCGGGACGGAGCGCGCCCGCCAGCATGACGCCGGTCATGTCCAAACACACCAGTTTCGCATGCGCCTGGACGTCCGCGGGAATATCGCTCCAACGGAGCGACGCGGCGAAATCGGCGAGATCCTCGATCGGTTTTCCCATGCGGTCAGGCGGTCAGGCGGCGGCCGGATCGGCAGCGCATCAAAGGTTGAATGCTTTGGCCGAAGGCGTCCATGCCGATCAGGAAATCGTCGAACGTCAGCATGATGCCTTTGACGCCTGGCATTTGCGCGATCTCATCCAGCATCGACGCGACTTTCTCATAGGATCCGACCAGGGTTCCCATGTTGAAGTTGATGGGTGAGGGGGAGCGTTGGATGGCCGCGGCCATGGAGGTTTCGGAGGGCGCGGTGTCCTCGGCCGCCTTGCCGAGAAGATGGGCGAGCGCGTCCTGATCGGCGCCGGCGTTGTAGGCGTCCCATTTCTTCATGGCGGCATCATCGGTTTCATCGGCGATGACCATATACAACATGTAACTACCGACGTCGCGTCCGGCGCGTTGGGCATGTGCGAGCATGCGCGCGGGGACGCCGGCGGCGCGGGTGGGTTCGTTCACGCCCTCGCCCAACGCGAAATTGAAATCGCAGTATTCGGCGGCGAATTCCATGCCGCGATCGCTTTGGCCGGCGGAGACAAGTTTGACTGGTTGTTTCGGTCGCGGGCTGAGTTTGCAGGCGTCCATTTGGAAATATTCGCCTTTGAGGTCGGACTGACCGGTGTTCCACAAATCATGCAGGATGCGCACATATTCGGTGCTGTAATCGTAGCGTTTGACGAAATGATCGTCGCCCGGCCATAGCCCCATCTGCGAATATTCGATTTTGTGCCAGCCGGAGACGATGTTGACGCCGAACCGGCCGCCCGAGATATCGGCGATGGTGCTGGTCATCCGTGCCACGATCGCCGGAGGAATGGTCAGCACGGCGGTCGAGGCATAGAGACGGATGCGTGACGTCACCGCCGCGAGACCGGCCATGAGGGTGAAGCTTTCGAGGCCGTGATCCCAGAACTCGGTCTTGCCGCCGAAGCCGTGCAATTTGATCATCGACAGGGCGAAATCCATGCCGAAGGCCTCGGCGCGGCGCACGACCTCTTTGTTCAGTTCGAAGCTTGGCATGTATTGCGGGGACGCGGCGGAGATGATCCAGCCGTTGTTGTTGATGGGGATGAAGACGCCGATATCCATCGTCAAGCTCCGTGCATTGTACGGAACAGGAAGCAGCAAATTTCATGTCACGGCAACTGTCTTGACTGGCCCCGAAATTTATTGTGCCGTGCGAAGATGAAGATGGCAAAGCGACCTTTTCATCTCGCGTGGTTCATATCGAAAGGATACGGACCCAAAGGCTGGCGTCAGGCATGGGGCGGTCCCGATCCCGCCAGTTGGGTGAAACCCGATCTGCTGGTGTCGCTGGCGCGGTCGTTGGAACGCGCGGCGTTCGATTATGTGATGATCGAGGATTCTTCGAATATTCCCTACACTTATACCCGGATCTCTCCGAAATCCGGGTATCCTTTTGGTTTTGCGCCCGCCGCCACACCAACCCTGGGCGCGTATACCCGGATTTCTCCGAAACCCAG
>JAYVXQ010000382.1:0-3973 GCA_043785025.1 Acetobacteraceae bacterium | reverse complement strand
TGCGCGCGGCGATCACCTCGCAAAAAACCCGATCGAAATCCGGATGCCGGTTCAACCCGGTGCCAACCGCCGTGCCACCCTGCGCCAGCGGCAGCAACCGCGGCAGCACGCCGTGCAACCGCTCGACCCCGAGTTCGACCTGACGCGCCCAGGAGCCGAACTCCTGGCCGAGGGTCATCGGCACGGCGTCCATGAGATGCGTCCGCCCCAGCTTGATAATGGCAGCCCAATCGGACGCCCGCGCCGTCAGCGCCACGCGCAACACACCCAGCGCCGGGATCAACCGCGCGACCACCGCGTCGACCGCGGCCAAATGCATAATCGTCGGAAAATTATCGTTCGAGGATTGGCCGCGATTGACGTGATCGTTCGGATGCACCGGCTTGCGCGCGCCCAACGGCGCACCCATCAATTCATTGGCGCGATTGGAAATCACCTCATTCGCGTTCATGTTCGTCTGCGTACCGCTGCCGGTTTGCCAGATGGACAAAGGGAAATCCTCGTCGCGCTGACCGGCGATGATTTCCTCGGCGGCGCGCCGGATCGGATCCGCGATCTCGGCCGGTAATTCACCCAACCGTTGGTTTGCCTCCGCGCAGGCCCATTTGTGCAACCCGACGGCGCGGATCAGCGACCGGGGGAAACGCTCCGTGCCGATCCGGAACAACCGCCGCGCCCGCTCGGTCTGCGGGCCCCAGTATCGGCCATCCGGGATCTCGATCGAGCCAAGACTATCGGTTTCGGTGCGCATGAACGCCTCCTGGTTCCGCGACCCTACGGTCCCTCCGATCGCGATACCAGGGCCGCATTGCCCGAACGGACACTTCCCGCCACACAGGCGCCATGAATTCCGATACGGCTGTCCGGCGACTGATCGCCCTGCTCGCTTTGGCCGTGTTCTCCGGCGCTCTGGTGACCCGCCTGACCGATCCTCTGGTCGCGGTGCTCGCGCGTGACCTCGGTGCCAGCACGGCGCGCGCGGCGCTGCTCGCCAGCGCCTTCGCCCTCCCTTTCGCCCTCATCCAGCCCATCCTTGGACCTGTCGGCGACGCCCTGGGTAAGCGCCGCGTCATGACCGTCGCCATCGGCGTGCTGACGCTGCTGCTGGCCGCCTGCTCCCTCGCGCCGGACCTCGACACGCTGATGGTGCTGCGCGGCCTCACGGGCCTCGCGGCGGGCGGCCTGACGCCACTGGCGATCGCCCTGCTCGCCGACACCGCACCCGCCGAGGGCCGCCAGGTCGCCCTTTCGCGCCTCGTCGCCTGCGCCATCGCGGGCCAGATCGCCGGCGGCGGCCTGTCGGGATTGCTGGAGCCCGTGATCGGCTGGCGCGGCGTCATGCTCGCCGCCAGCGCCGTCGCCGCGCTTGGCTTTACCACTTTGATTGTCGGCGGCCGCGGCTTCACGCCGGAGCCGCGCGGCCGCTTCGACCCCTTCACCGCCATGAAAGGCTACGTCCAGCTTTGGCGCCTGCCCGCCGCACGCATATTATTCATTTCGGTTGCGATTGAAGGCGGTTTCGTGTTCGGATCGTTCCCTTATTTCTCACTCGAATTGCACGAACGCACCATCGGCGCGACGGCCGAGGCTGGGCTGACCGTCGCCTGTTTCGGGATCGGCGGCCTGATCTACGCGGCCCTCGCCAAACGCATCCTCGGTTGGATCGGCCAGGATCGCATGGTGCTGTTGGGCGGCGTGCTGTGCCTGATCGCCTATACCGGGTTCGCGTTCGCGCCCGTGGCGCGGATATTCATCGGCTCCGGATTGGTTTTGGGGGTCGGCATGTTCATGATCCACAACACCATCCAAACCCGCGTGACCGAGGTCGCACCCCACGCCCGCGGCACCGCCGTCGCCATGCACGCCTTTCATTTCTTTCTGGGCCAGACGGTGGGTCCCGCGGTGTTCGGACAAATCCTGCGCCATGCGGGACCGCGGCCGGCGTTCGTGTTCGGCGGCCTCGTGCTGCTGTCACTGGCCGCGCTGTTGGGCCGCCACGGGTTTCAACGCGCGCGCCAGGCGCATTAGCGTCCCTGGACATCGCCGCGCGAGCCGGTATCAGAGTGCCGCGCTCACGCCTCGCCATGAAACAGGAGTTTCGAACATGTCCGACTACACACCCCCCGCGGTCTGGGCTTGGAACAAAGGAAACGGCGGCCGCTTCGCGAACATCAATCGTCCCATCTCGGGCTCCACGCACGACAAGACGTTGCCGGTCGGCCGCCATCCGCTGCAACTCTACTCGCTTGGCACGCCCAATGGCGTGAAGGTGACGATCATGCTGGAGGAGTTGCTCGCACTCGGCCATACCGGCGCCGAATACGACGCGTGGCTGATCAAGATTGGCGACGGCGATCAATTCGGGAGCGATTTCGTCGCCATCAACCCCAATTCCAAAATCCCCGCGTTGATGGATCGCAGCGGTCCCACGCCGATCCGCGTCTTCGAATCCGGCGCGATCCTGATGCACCTCGCGGAAAAATTCGGCGTCTTCCTGCCCACCGAACCCGCCGCGCGCGCCGAGTGCCTGTCATGGCTGTTCTGGCAAATGGGCAGCGCGCCCTATCTGGGCGGCGGCTTCGGCCATTTCTACGCCTATGCTCCGGCGAAATTCGAATACCCCATCGATCGCTTCGCCATGGAGACGAAGCGCCAGCTTGATGTGCTCGACAAACGCCTCGCGGATCATGAATTTCTCGGGGGAGGCGACTATACCATCGCCGACATGGCGGTGTTTCCCTGGTACGGCGGACTTGTGAAAGGCTGGCTTTATGGCGCGGCCGAATTCCTCGCGGTGCACGAATACAAGAATGTCCATCGTTGGGCCGATACAATCCTGGCGCGGCCCGCCGTCAAGCGCGGCCGCATGGTCAATCGCATCCAGGGCGAGCCATCCAGTCAGTTGCATGAACGTCACGACGCCAGCGATTTCGATACCAAAACCCAGGACAAGATCGCCCCACCCGCCGCATGAGGTGAACCAGGCCATGCGTGTCGCAAACGCATGGCCTGGTTGTCCACCGGACCGCCCATCGCTCTTGCGCCTTTCGCCGAAACACGTTGAATGACTATGAG
Organism: Acetobacteraceae bacterium; assembly: GCA_043785025.1. Lineage (GTDB taxonomy): Bacteria > Pseudomonadota > Alphaproteobacteria > Acetobacterales > Acetobacteraceae > Rhodopila. Next base: position 898 of record JAYVXQ010000382.1, on the reverse strand, counting down.
AGTCTCTGTTCACAGCAAGCCAAGGCAAGCCCGATGAATGATGCCGCCACCATTGTGATGGAAAAACCGCCGGCCGCGACCGCCCATGACGCCATCGTCCAATGGCTTGGGCGCTTCGAAACCGCGCTGACCGCGGGCAATCCCGCTGGTATCGCCGCGCTGTTCGCCGCTGAGTCCCATTACCGTGACATGCTGGCGTTCTCCTGGACGATCCAACCCGTCCTCAACCCGGACGCGATCGGGACGTTCCTGGCCAAAGCCCAAAAAACCATCAACGCGCGCGGCTTCGCCCTGGCCGAGGGCCGCACACAACCCCGAATCGTCCGCCGCCTTGGCATCGAAGTCCACGAGGCGATTTTTCGTTTCGAAACCGCGTCGGGCCGCGGCTTCGGCGTCGTGCGCCTGCCCACCGCGAACCCCATGCAAGCCTGGGTTTTGATGACCTCCCTCGACGAACTCAAAGGTCATGAGGAACAGATCGGTCCCCGCCGCCCCAGTGGCGAGGCGTATTCAAGAAACTTCGGCGGCCTGAACTGGCTGGATCAGCGCATCAAAGCCCGCGCGTTCGCCGACCGCGATCCCCAGGTGCTGGTGGTCGGCGGCGGCCAAAACGGCCTCGCGGTCGCCGCCTGTCTGGGTCAGATGAAGATCGATACGCTGGTCGTCGACAGGCTGCCTCGCATCGGCGACAACTGGCGCGTCCGCTATCATTCATTGGCGCTCCATAATCAAATCCACGTCAACCATCTGCCCTATATGCCGTTCCCGCCGACCTGGCCGAAATACATCCCCAAGGACATGTTGGGTAATTGGCTGGAGATGTACGCGGAAGCGATGGAACTGAACTGCTGGTCGAGCACCGAATTCGCCGACGGCGTCTACGACACCGAAAAAGGCC
>JAYVXQ010000381.1:0-12578 GCA_043785025.1 Acetobacteraceae bacterium | reverse complement strand
CGTTGAAGAAGTTTCCGGAGAACGTGGCGCCACCGGCGGGCACGGTGACGACCAGCGCCGCGTTGGGCTCGGAGATCGTGACGCCGGCGGCGGCGATGCTGGCCGTGACAAACACAGCGTAATGACCGCTGATACCGATCGTAACCGTATCGGACGCCGCCGGAACGAGGCCGGTATCCCAGGCGTTGGGATCGGTCCACAGGCCGTTGGTCGGAAATTTCCAGCTCGCCATGGCGTGTTCCTCGGATCCCGCGTCGGACGAGAATGGCGCGATGCCATTGTCGCAATACGATCGTCAGCACGGGTTAACGGATCGTCTCACCAACAGTTCGAGAAATCAACGGTCATGAACCGAAATTGATGACAATCCTTAATTTTTTCCAGATTATTTCGGGTTCTTCGATTTTTTTGCCAAAACGCAATGGCGTTCCCGGCCGCGCCGTCGCATGTCGTTACGGTTGTATACAATCGTCGCGCCACAACGGAGTGATCGAGGCCGCTCCGGAATGACGATTAAGAGGAACAAAAAATGCCCGTTCCGATAGAATTTTATTGACCTGATATGCAACCCTGGGTAGAGTTTGTTCCAAACCCGGACGTTGACCACAAACGCCTGGAAAAATCGGATGATGGCGAAAAACTCGCACTTTCAAAGTCTGCGAGACAGGGCGTGGGCCATGGCTCGGGTGAGATCGATCGTGCAATGACCACCAGCAATCTTACGCCCGCCCAAATCGCCGCCCTTTCAACCACTGTCATCGCGGGATTGACCACCGCGGAAATCTCCGGCCTCACCACAGCGCAATTCGTGGCTTTGACCACCGCGCAACTGGCGGCGATGACGACCGCGGCGATCGCGGCGATTACCACGGCCGATCTGGTCGCGATGACCTCGGCGCAGCTCGCGTCGTTGAAGACCGCGGATATCGTGGCGCTGACCACGGCGCAGGCCGCCGCGCTGAGGACGGCGAACATGAAGGCGCTGACGACTGGGCAAATCGCCGCGTTGACGACGGCGCAGGCTCCGGTGCTGACAACCGGAGCGGTGGGCGTGATGACCGCCGCGCAGGTGACGGCGTTGACCACGGCGAATATCGCGCGGCTGACCACGAATCAGGTGGCGGCGATCAGCACGGCGGCGATCTCGGGCCTGACCTCGGCGCAGGCGGCGGCGTTGACGACCGCCGATGTGGCCGCGCTAACGGCCGGTCAGGTGGCGCTGCTGACCACGGCGGCCTTGAACGGACTGACGACGGCGGGCATCGCGGCGATGACCACCGCGGATCTGGCGGCGTTGACCTCGGCGCAAATCGCGTCACTGAAAACCGCTGACATCGCGGCGTTGACGACGGCGCAGGTGGCGGCGCTGACGACAGCGGAGACACGGGCGCTGACCACGGCGCAAATCGCCGCGTTGACCACTGCGCAGGCCCCGGTGATGACCACGGCCGACGTCGCGATGCTGTCGGGCGCGCAACTGGCGGCTCTGACCACGGCGAACGTCGCGCTGCTGACCACGGGTCAAATCGCGGCGATCACCACGGCGGCGATTTCGGGCCTGACATCGGGCCATGCGGCGGCGCTGACGACGGCGCAGACGCGGGCCCTTACCACAGGTCAGATCGCGGCCTTCACCACCGCGCAGGCATCGGTGATCACCGCCGCCGACATGGCGATGCTGAGCGCCGCGCAGTTGGGCGCTGTGACCACGGGCGATTTCGCGGTGCTGACCACGGGCCAGATCGCGGCGCTGAGTACCGCGGCGATATCTGGACTGACCTCGAGCCAGGCGGCGGCAATGACCACCGATCAGGTGGCGGCGCTGACGGCGGCGCAAATGCCGCGTTTGACCACCGCGGCGCTGAACGGTCTGACGACGGCGGGGATCGCGGCGCTGACGACGGCGGATCTGGTGGCGCTGACCTCGGCGCAGATCGCGTCCCTGAAAACCGCCGATATCGCGGCGCTGACAACCGGTCAGGCGGCGGCGCTGACCTCGGCCGACGTGAAGGTCATGACGGCGGCGCAGATCGCGGCGCTGACGACGGCACAGGCGCCGGTGCTCACCACGACAGCGGTCGCGGCTCTGAGTTCGGCGCGGTTGGGTGCCTTGACGACCGCCAACATCGTCTTGCTGACGACGGGTCAGGTCGCGGCTTTGCGCACCGGGGCGATGGCGGGACTGACATCGGGTCAGGCCGCGGCGTTGACCACGGCGGATGTGGCGGCGTTGACGGCGGGACAGGTCCCGCTGCTGACGACGGCGGCGTTGAATGGGATGACCACGGCGGGCATCGCGGCGATCACCACGGCGGATCTCGTGGCTTTGACCACGGCGCAGGTGGCCTCGTTGAAAACCGCCGATATCGCGGCCCTGACGACCGGTCAGGCGGCGGCATTGACGGCGGCCGAAACCAAGGCGCTGACCACCACGCAAATCGCCGTGCTGACCACCGCGCAGGCTCCCGTTATCACCACCACCGGCATCGCCGCTTTGGGCGCGGCGCAGATCGGGGCGCTGACCACGGCCAACATCGCGCTGCTGACCACCGGTCAGGTCGCGGCGATCGGCACGGCGGCGATCTCGGGCCTCACCTCGGGCCAGGCGGCGTTGCTGACCACGGCGGTGCTGAATGGGCTCACGACGGCGGGGATCGCGGCGATGACCACCACCGATCTGGTGGCGCTGACGACGGCGCAAATCGCCTCGTTGAAAACCGCGGATATCGCGGCGCTGACCACCGCCGATCTCAAGGCGTTGACCACCGGACAGATCGCGGCGTTGACCACGGCTCAGGTGCCGGTGATCACCACGGCGGCCATCGCGGTCATGACCGCCGCGCAACTCACGGCCATGACCACCGCGGATATCGCGGCCCTGACCACGGACCAGATCACCGCGCTCAGCGCGGCCGCGGTATCCGGTCTGACCTCGGCGCAGACGGCGGCGCTGACGACGACCGAGTTGACGGCGCTGTCCACCGCGCAAATCGCCTTCCTCTCGACCGCCTCGATCGCGGGCTTCACCACGGCGGGGGCGGCGGCGATCACCACCGACGCCATCGCGGCTCTTGGCACCGCGCAGGTGTTGGCCTTCACCACGGCGGATGTCGCGGCGCTGACCACGGCGCAATTTCAGGCGCTGACCACAAGGGAACTGGGTGCTTTCTCAACCGTACAGATTGGCGCGATGACGACCACGGACCTCGCCGCCCTCAGCACGGCGCAGGTGCTTGGGTTCACCTCCCCGCAGATGGCCAGCTTCTCCTCCGCGCAGCTGATCGCCTTGTTCCACTGACCGGCCAGGCGCCCAACCGGTGATCCCATCGGTTGGGCGTTGCATTTTCCGCGTTGCCAAAAAGGGCGAATCCCATGACCGAGCTTCCCCGCGCGACACCACGGACCGCCGCTCAGGACACCAGCGCCTGGCTCGCGGCTTTATTGTCGCGCCACGATGGCGTGCAGTTTCCCGATGAGGATATTCCGGCGCTGCGGGCGCGGTTGCGTGACATCCCGTTCGCCGCCGCCGTCGGTGCCCTGTCCGAGGTCGACGCGGCGCGCGCGCCCCTGGTCTCGGTCGCGGTGTATCAACACTGGATCGCCAGCCAGCCGATGGGCGCGCCGCATCTGTTCGCGGCCTGGTTCAATCTGGGCGTGGCATTCTCCCAGGCCGGGGATCGTACCCGCGCGGGCGCGGCGTATCAGAACGCGCTGGCGGCCCGTCCCGACTTCCACGCCGCCGCCGCCAATCTTGGTCTGATCCAGGAATCACTGGGTGACACCACGGCGGCGCTGGATACCTGGTCCCAGGCGCTGCAAACCAACGAGGCGCGGACGACGCTGCTGAACAGCCGGGGACGTTTGTTCGAACAGCTGAACCGCCTCGATGAAGCCGAGGCCGAGTTGCGCCGCAGCCTGATAACCGACCCCAATCAGCCCGACGTCATCCAGCACTGGGTTTATATCCGGCAGAAAATGTGCCTGTGGCCGGTGCTGACGGCCGAGGTTCCGGGCCTGACCCCGCCGGATCTGCTGCGCAACGCCGGACCGCTGAGCGTGCTGGCGCTGTCCGACGACATCGCCGTGCAGCGCGACACCGCCGCCGCCTGGATCGAGCGTAAAACCGTCGCCACGCCGCACCGGCTCAGTCCGCCCGAGGGCTATCGCCACGACCGCTTCCGCATTGGTTATCTGTCGTCGGATTTCCGCCGACACGCCATGAGTTACCTGGTCGCGGAATTGTTCGAGCGGCATGACCGCGCCCGCTTCGAAATCTTCGGCTACTGCATCAGCAACGACGACAACAGCGAGATTCGCGGCCGGATCATTCGCGCCTTCGATCATTTCCGCGTGCTGCGGCCCTTGGACGACGCGGCGGCGGCGCAGGCGATCCGCGATGACGAGATCGATATTCTGATCGATCTGAACGGTCTGACCTCGGGCGCGCGGCCGCAAATCCAACGCTGGAAACCGGCCCCGGTGCAGGCCGCCTATCTCGGTTTCATCGGCCCGATCCCGATGCCGGAGCTGGATTATCTGTTCTGCGACCCGATGGTCGTGCCGCCGGATCTCGCCGGCGCTTACCAGCCCGCGCCGTTATATATCGCGCCGAATTATCAGGCGAACGACAGCAAGCGCGGCATCGGCGCGGCGGCGACGCGAACGGCGGCGGGCCTGCCCGAGGATAAATTCATCTATTGCTGTTTCTCCAATTATTACAAAATCACGCAGGAGATGTTCGCCGCCTGGATGACGATCCTCGCGCGCACGGACAACTCGGTGCTGTGGCTGTCCGCCGATAACGCGCCGACGCAACAGCGGCTTTTGCGAACAGCGGCCACGCATGGCATCGCGCCCGAACGGATCATTTTCGCCGCCCGGGTCGGGCCCGACGAATACATGGCGCGGTTGACCCTGGCGGATTTGTTTCTTGACACGTTTCCGTATAATGCCGGAACGATCGCCAGCGACGCGATCCGCATGGGTCTGCCGCTGGTGACCCGCGTCGGCTGGTCTTTCGCCTCGCGCATGGCGGGACGCCTGCTCGCCGCGGTTGAGGCGCTGGAGGGCGTCGCCGCAACCCAGGACGCCTATATCGATTTCGCGGTGACGATGGCGGCGGACCCGCTCGCCTGGCACACGTATCGGGCCCGCTTCGGCGCCCGGGCATGGGCCCGGGAGATCGGCGATATCGCGGGGTTCACGGCGTCATATGAGGCGACGTTGCTGACGATCGCGAAACGGGCGCCGGAGGCCACCGCCCTCGCCGCTGAGTGATCTCCGTCACGCCGCGCGCGGCTTGTTCCCCGGACTGATCAGCCACGCGCACGCCAGGATCGTGACCACCAACCCACCGGGCACGGCGGCGAACCAGCTTCCCGCGGCCGCCAGCGCGCCGGTGGCGGCCCAAAGGGTGGAGGACAACGCCTCTGCGAAGGTCGCGATGCGGGACGACGTCTGGCGGCGGCGGAACAGGCTGCGCCGCGCCTGCGCCCGGAACCAGTATTGGATCGCGGTCGCCGCCCCGGCGGAGATGATGACGCCCGCCAGCGTGACCACCGCCGCGACCGGAGCGGCGAACGCCATGGCCATCACGAACGGGGCGAAGATGATCCCGATACAGCCCAAAACCGCCTCAGTCCGCGCGCGCAGGACCTGACCGGCGGTGATCGGGGCGGAGGCGATCAGATCCGGCGTGTCCTCCCCCGAAACCGCGAGCCAGGCGAGGCCCCCCGCCAATTGTCCGGCCGCGACGATCAGCACCGGCACGAGCAGGGACGAGGTGTCGCCGCCCTGAAAATCGCGCCACAGGATGAAGGCGGCGGGCAGCAGATACAGCAACTGCATCAGGGTTTGCGACAGCAGCCAGGGATCGCGGATCAGCAGCACCCACTCTTTCCGGCGCAAGGCGGCACCGGGGGAGCCACGGTGAAACCACGTCCGCCGCGACCGTCCCGTGTCCCGCCGCGCGGCGTGGGTCACGCCGGCGGCGGCGATGGCGAAATCAGCGAATCTGGGTGCCAGCACCCGGGTCACCAGAAGCAGCGCGGCGGCGGCGCCGAGAATAAGTCCCATCAAGGCCGGACCACTCCCCAGTACGGCGCGGGCCGGCCACCACAGGGGACTGTCCAGATCGGGAGCGAAGCGGGCCAGCGCGTCCAGTCGCGCGGTCATGGACGCCGGCCAGGTCCCGAATGACAGGATCGCCGCCAGTTGCAGCCCGATCGCGAACCCCGCGCCGATCACCGCCGCCAGCATCTGCGCGATGCCGCGCGTCCGCCGCGGCCCGATCCATTGAAACAGAGCGATGGTGATCCCCACCGCGGCCGCCACCGCCGCCATCGCCAGCGCCGCGGCGACCGCGTAAAGCCGCAGCCATCCCAGCCCGCCGCGCCAGATCATCACGTCGAAAAACGGCACCGCCAGCGCCAGCGCCAGACCCATGACCGAGGCCGCCATCGCGGCCGTGCGCGTCGAGAATACCGGTGTCGCGGCGGCGGGCGCGCTCAGGATCAACTCCAGATCGCCACGCGCGTAGAACGCCCGGGTCACCGATTCCAACGCCTGCGACAGCATCATCGACCACGCCAGCAGCAGCACACCGGTGACGATCATCAGCGCGCGCGGATCTTCCGCGTCGACCGTATTCGGCAACATGAACCAGGCGAGGCCATGCATGAACGCGATGTAGACGGCGAGCCCGGCGATCACGATCGCGCGGCGGCGGCGATGACCGCCGGTCATCATCGACACCCAGTCGCGCCACGCCAACCTCGCCTCGTGGCGCGCATACCAGGCGATCGATCCCGGCTGGATCATATCAGCGCGGCGTCGCGCGCGACGAGCGTCAGGAACGTGTCCTCCAGGCTCGCGTCGCCCGAACGCGCCTGGGTGCGCAATTCGTCCAACGTACCCTCGGCGATTAATCGCCCTTGCGCCATGACGCCGATACGGTCGGCCATGCGCTCGGCGACCTCCAGGATATGCGTGGTCATGATCACGGCACCGCCCGACTGGACATGGGCGCGCAAGACCTCCTTGACGATGCGGGCGGAACCCGCGTCCAGACCGGTGAAGGGCTCATCCAGAATGATCAACCGCGGCGCATGCACCAGCGCGCCGGCCAGAGCGACTTTCTGCCGCATGCCCTTGGACAGACGCTCGCACCGGTCATTCACCTCGGAGCCCAGACCCAACGTGATGAGCAATTCCCGTGCGCGCGGCTCGGCGATGGCGGGGTCGACCGCCCACAGACCGGCGACGAAATCGAGGTATTCCAACGGGGTCAATTTCTCATACAGCATGGGTTCATCGGACACCCACGCCATGACGCGCCGCGCGCCGATCGGATCGGCCTGGGTGTCGATCCCGAACACATGGATCGAACCGCGATCGGGCTTCAACAGGCCCGCGATCATGCGCATGGCGGTGGTCTTGCCCGCGCCATTGGGTCCAAGCAGCGTATAAAATTCCCCGGCGAAGACGCTCAGATCGAGACCGTCCACGGCCGGCCGCTCGAACCGCCGCTCGAGGCCGCTGATCTCGAGCGCGCGTGTCGACGAAGGGGCCGTGGCGGGGAAACTCATGGGGATACCGTCGATCCGGGATGCATCGCGAACGGCGTCGCACAACGGAGGTTACGCCGGGGTATCCCGCCTCACCCGTTGACGGCGATGTCCGTCAGCCGCCGGTGCTCGTCCATCGCATACCGGTCGGTCATTCCGGCCACGTAATCGCCCACGACGATGGAGGCGCGGTGCGTCCCGCCCTCCCCGGCCCGCCCACGCCAGTCGTCGGGCAGCAAAGACGGATCGGCGTGCAGAATGCGAAACACCTCCTCGGTCAGGCGGCGGGCCTTGGCGCTCATGCGGTTGACGCGCCAATGGCGGTACATGCGGGTGAACAGGAAATCTTTGATGGCCTGATTGGCCTCGGCCATCGCGGGACTGAAGGCGACGACGCGCTCGCGGGCGCGGCGGATGGCGTCGGCGTCTTTTGGCGCGCGTTTTTCCAGGCGGGACCGGGTTTCGGTCAGTAAGTCCGTGACCAGGCGGTTGATGACGCGGCGGATCGTCTCATGGCGCAAACGCGGCGGTGGCATGTCCAGACTGGCCTGCCGCGCCTCGGCCAAAGCCGGCCCCACGATCGGCAAATGCCGTAAATCGTCGGGGGTGAACAGCCGCGCGCGCAGCCCATCATCCAGGTCATGCGCGTGATAAGCGATGTCGTCGGCCAGCGCCGCCACCTGTGCCTCGGCCCCCGCGTGCGTATGCAATTCCAGCTTATGGCGGGCGTTGTATTCGGCGATGTAAGGCGGCGGATCGCGCAGTGGGCCGTTGTGTTTCGCCAGCCCCTCCAATGTTTCCCAGGTCAAATTCAGCCCATCCCACCCGGCGTAGCGGCTTTCCAGCAACGTAACAACTCGCAGGCTTTGCGCGTTGTGATCGAACCCGCCGAACGGTTTCATGCCCAGATTGAGCGCCTCCTCCCCCGCGTGCCCGAACGGGGGATGGCCGAGATCGTGCGCGAGCGCCAGCGCCTCCGTCAGATCCTCATCGAGGCCCAGGGCGCGAGCGACGGACCGGGCGATTTGCGCGACCTCGATCGAATGGGTCAGGCGGGTGCGGTAGAAATCGCCCTCATGATTGACGAAAACCTGTGTCTTATACTGTAATTTCCGAAACGCCGAGCTGTGGATGATGCGGTCCCGGTCACGTTGCCAGGGGGACCGTCCAACGGCCTCCGGCTCATCATGCAGCCGCCCGCGGGAGGTCGCGGCCCGCACCGCGTAGGGGGCAAGCTCGGTCATGCAAGCGCGGTCATCGGTGAGGATCCATGCACCGCCGCTTACACCTCTGGACTGGGTACTTCAATTCCGCGCGGCGAAGCCCTATATGGTTCGCATGGGACAATTCGCCGTGACCGAGCGCGCCGCCACGCGCATCGCCGAGATCGCCGCCGCCGATGGCAATAATCTGGCCCTGCGCGTTTCCGTGCTGGCCGGGGGCTGCAGCGGATTTCAATACCGGTTTGAGCTGGATAAAACCCAGCTTCCTGACGATCTGGTGATCGAGAAGCGGGACGCCCGCATCCTGGTCGATCCGGCGAGCATGGACCTGTTGGCGGGATCGGAGCTTGATTTCACTGAGGCGTTGATGGGCAGTCATTTCGCGGTGCGCAATCCGAACGCGACCTCGTCCTGCGGCTGCGGGACCAGTTTCTCGGTCGATTGAGTGCCGGTGAGCTGACCGGTCCCACAGGGGGACATGCCGATGATCGATCGGTCGCTCAATCGTTTGCGCAAGAAATCGCGGCGCGGGATGCGTGGGTATCCCATGGGAACCGTGGCGTATTATGGGCCTGACAACAGCCGCACGACGAAACTCGCCGCCGGCGTTCTGATGTTTGCTGATGCGGAGGCCGAGATCAGAACCTGGTTCAGCGAAACCGGCGATGTCCGCGTCGACGCCGCGTTCGCGGCGGAGGAATTGGCGTTTTTCGAAACGCGCGGCGTCCTGACGGTTTCGATCGCGGAGCGGATGCTCGGGTGTCCGCACCAGGAAGGGATCGATTACGACGGGCAATATTGTCCGGTTTGCGTCTATTGGATCGGGCGGGATCGTTTCACCGGCATTAGACCTTGATCGCGTCCGGTTGACGCGATCAAGGTATGGGCTTGTTAAGTTTCAGAGGGCAATTCACGTCTGAAGTTGGTGCAACTTCAGACGATTGCGCTCTAAATCGAAAATGTCAGATTAAAGTCGGCTCCAGCGGTTAAACCCACGGCGATATCGCGCTGCCCTGGGCCGGCGGCGCCGCACGGTCCCCGGTCAACGACCGGTCGATCGCCCGCATCGCGCGCCGCTTCATCAAATCGAACGCGGGCGCCAGCCGGTCGCGTGGGCGCGGCGGATCGACCGCCATCATCTCCTGCACCCGGCCCGGACGCGGCCGCATGATCACGATGCGGTCGGCGAGGAACACCGCCTCATCCACATCATGCGTCACCATCAGGATCGTCGGCCGCAAATCGCGCCACAGATCCAGCACCAGCCGATGCTGCGTCGCCCGGGTGAACGGGTCCAGCGCGGAAAACGGTTCATCCAGCAGCAGGATCCCGGGGTGCCCGATCAGCGCGCGGGCAATCGCCACACGCTGCTGCTGCCCACCCGACAGATCGCGCGGCCAGCGCGGGCCATAATCGGACAGGCCAATCCGCTCCAGCAGCTCCTTCACCCTGCGCGTTTTTTCGCCGGACGCGAGGCGCTGGCCGCCAAAGCCGATATTATCCGCGACCGTCAGCCAGGGCAGCAGCCGCGGTTCCTGAAACACCGCGCTGACCGCCGGATGCACGCCGGCCACCGCCTGTCCATCCAGGGTGATCTCCCCGCTGGTCGGTTGATCAAGGCCGGAGATCAGGCGCAACAGCGTCGTCTTGCCGCAGCCGGACCCGCCGAGGATCGCCACGATCTCCCCGCTTTCCGCCGTCACGCGGATGTCGCGCAGCGCCTCCGTCCCATCGGCATAGGTCTTGTTGACATGCGTCAGCGCGAGCCGGGTCATAACCGGCTCCGCGCGGTATCCTGCCAGCGCAGCAGCGGCATGCCGATCGCCACCAGCACGCTGTCCGCCGCTTTGCCCAACAGCGCGAAGGTGATCATCGCCACCAGGATCGTGTCGGCGCGACCCATTTGCTGGCCGTCGCTCAACAGATAGCCGAGGCCCTCGGACGCGCCCATCAACTCGGCCGCGACCAGGAACATGAAGCCAAGGCCCAGACCGGCGCGGAGCGAGGCCAACCAGATCGGCAGCACGGCGGGCCAGGTGATCCGCAACGCGATGCCCATGGGCGTCAGGCCGAACACCCGCCCGACCTCGATCAATTTGCGGTCCACGCTTTGGATCGCCGTCAGCAAGCCCAGGTAGACCGGAAAGAACACGCCGAACGCGATCAGCGCGATCTTGGAGGTTTCGAAAATCCCCATCCACAGGATGAACAGCGGCACCCAGGCGAGCGAGGGAATGGAGCGCAGCCCCTGGATCGAGGGATCCAGTAGCCGCCGCGCCGTCGTGCTCGCCCCGGTCAGCATGCCCAAAGCGGTGCCGCACAGCGCGCCAATGCCAAATCCCAGCAGCACCCGGGTCAACGTCGCGATGATATGGCCCTGCAATTCCCCTGAGCGCACCAACGCCGCCGCGCTGGCGAACAGGCGCGAGGGCGGCGGCATCAGCCGTCCGGGTGCGAGGCCGACCCGCACCGCCACCTCCCACCCAATCAGCAGCAGGATCGGCAATACCAGGCCGGGTAGCCAGGCCAGGGGCAACCAAGACAGCCGAACCCAGGGGCGGGCGGGCACGACGGGCGCGATGGTGACGGCCGCCGGGTCCGGCATCGGATCAGGCACCGATCGCGCGGGCGAAGGACGGGTCGATCATGCCGTTGGTGATGGCGCTGACGTCCAGGCCCATGTCGAGCACGCCCGCCGCCTGCAACGCTTTTCCCGCCTCGATGATCGTCGCGGCCTGCGCGGCGCCGATCATGCCGCTGGACATGTCCGTCCGCTCCAACTGCCGGGTGTTCACGGCGGCCGGGAGTTTGTTCGCGGTCTCCATCATCCCGATCAGGTCGGCGGGATGGGCGATGGCCCATTTGCGCGCGGTCTCATAGACCGTCAGCACCTTGCGGACGATGTCGGGGTTGGCGGCGGCGAACTCCTCGCGCACGTTCAGAACGCCCCAGGTATTGGCCTCGGGCTTGCGGTAAAACAGGCGGGCGTTCCATTCGATCTCGGCGGCGGCCATCATCGGATCGAGACCCGCCCATGCGGCGACGTCGCCACGTTCCAGCGCGAGGCGGCCATCGGCGTGCTGCAGCAGAACCAGCTTCACGTCCTTTTCCGTCAGGCCCGCCCCGGCCAGCGCCCGCACCAGGAAGATGTGCGGATCGGTGCCGCGCGTGACCGCGACCCGCTGTCCCTTCAAATCCGCGACGCTCTGGATCGGACCGCCGGCCGCTGTGACCAGCGCCGTCCATTCCGGGCGCGAGAAGACATAGATCGAACGCAGCGGGTTGCCGTTCACCTTGGCGATCAACGCCGCCGCGCCGGCGGTCGAGCCGAAATCGAGCGAGCTCGCGTTCAGGAACTCCAGCGCCTTGTTCGATCCGGCCGACTGCACCCAGCGGATGGCGATCTTGTCGAGACCGAACGCGTCCTCCAGCAAATGCTGTTGCTTCAGCACCAGGCTGACGGGATTATAGGTGGCCCAATCGACCCGGATCTCGGACGGCGCGGCGGCGCGCGCGATCGCGGGCGCGGCGAGCAGGCCCATGGCGCTGAGGCCGAGGCGGCGGCGCGTGAGGCAATGGGTCATGGCGGGTCTCCGGTGCAGTGTGTGCGGAGGCGAGAACGGGATATTTTCGGGGTTGGCAAGGGGGCGGCGGAAAACGGCTGTGGCGGGCCGGTCTTGCCGGGGATTTTGGTATACCCGGATCTCTCCGAAATCCGGGTATCCTTTTGGTTTTGCGCCCGCCGCCACACCAACCCTGGGCGCGTATACCCGGATTTCTCCGAAACCCA
>JAYVXQ010000380.1:0-3975 GCA_043785025.1 Acetobacteraceae bacterium | reverse complement strand
TGCCGCCGAACGATCTGCCCAGGCTGCAAAAACTCCCGGTGGATCAGGTGTTGGCGGCGCTGCGCAAAATCATGCGCGGGCCGGGTCCGCGGCCGAATTTCAGTCCCGTCGTGGACGGACGCTTTTTGCCGCGCGCGCCGTGGACGCCGGATGGGCCCGCCGGATCGGCGTCCGTGCCGATGATGATTGGTACGACGAAAACCGAGACCACGGCGTTGTTGGGCGACACCGATCCGGCGCTGTTCTCGCTCGACGAGGCGAGCCTGCGCGGCAATCTCGCGGCCTGGCTGCCGGGTGGCGAGATCAATCGCGTCATCGCGGGCTACCGCCGCGCGATGCCCGAGGCGTCTCCGTCCGATCTGTTCTTCGCCATCACCACCGCCCGGCGCGTCCGCCAGCAGGCATGGGCTCAGGCCGAGCGCAAGGCCGCGCAAAACTCTGGGCTTGTATGGTTGTATGAGGTCGATTGGCAAACCCCGGTCGATGGCGGCAAGTGGAAGTCGCCCCATTCGCTGGATCTCGCGTTCGTATTCGATAACGTGACGAAATCCGAATCCATGGTGGGCACCGGCGAGGCGCCTCGCGCTTTGGCCGCGCAAATGAGCGCCGCCTGGATCGCCTTTGCCCGCGCGGGCAACCCGAACACCAAAACCCTGCCGCAATGGGACGCGTTTCAGGTGCCGAAGCGCGCGACCATCGTTTTCGACGTGAAATCCCATGTGGTCAACGATTACCGCGCCGAGGAACGCCAGTTGCTCGCGGCGCTGCCGTTGGCCCGCGTCAGCCGCTAAACCGGTTCCCCCGGAAACAATCGCGGATCGAGCCGAACCGGCAGCGACGCCGACACGACGATCCGCCCAAACGCCGGATGCAGCGGATTGATCACCGCGTTGTCATCCCATCCGCTGGTCACCGCCGATGGCACCATCAGCACCAGCCCGCCGTTCCGCTTCAACCACGCATCGCCATACGCGCGCGACGCCGCGGGCGGCTGCGCGTCCCACATATCCAACTGGTCCGCCCGCACCCGATCTACTTTGATATCATCCGGAAGATCGATCGTGATCCCCATCGTCCCGCGCGGCACCCGTCCGATATTGGCGTGCACCATGACCTCCAGCACCGCGGCCGCGAACGACGCCGAGGCGTAGATCGCCGCTGTGCCCTTCTCATTCCACCGCCCGCCTTTGAGCCGCGCGCCGTCCCCGCTCCACAACGGAAACAGCCCGCCGCCCAACCGCCATAGCCGCATTCAGACCGGCAGCCCGTAAACCAGCCCGTCGAGAATCCGCTCGACGGCGCGCCCGCCCAATTCGGTCAGGATCGCATCGATCGGCCGCCGGTTGCCCAATTCGGGGTGCGCCCGCCGCATGAACAGCCGCGCGTCGTCCTGATCGCCAAACGCCCGGCAGGCGAGCTGAAACAGCCGGCCCAACCGCTCGGTCTGTTCGCTTTGCGCTTGCGTCAGCCGGTCCCGCCGGTTCAGGCTGGTTTTCGGCACGATCGCGTGCACCAATTTGGTGGCCTCGCCAGGGTCGCCAAGCACCTGTTGAGCGATCCGCCGCAGCTCATCGGCGGGAAGGCCTTCGCTGATGCGCGCTTCATCCCAGCCGAAAAACGCCACGCGGGGTTCCGCCACTCCTTGGGTGCGGGTTGTTTCCGGCGGATCGTCGCGATCACCATAGTCCATTTGGACCTCCATCCCGGTCCAAATACACCATTTTCTCGGCCGGCACAACTAAATCCTGTAAACCCGCGCCGCCGTATCATGAAACAGCGCCGCTTTGTCCGCCGCCGAGATAGTTTGAACGTGTTCCAGCACGCCGTGTTATCGCACGACGGCTCGTCCACGGGAAAATTGCTCTCCTACATCCCGCGCGAGGCCCCGAACGCCTCGATCGCCGACTCCAGAACCGGTTTCCAGGTCTCCGCCAGCCCGGCCGAGGACGGCGGCGCGTCCGGTAAATGCAGATCGAACCCGAAGTTCATCTTGCCCAACCCGCCCAATTGCACGACGACATTGGCCGCGCCCGCGCGATCCAGCGGTTCAATGCCACATTGTGACGATGGGTGTTGCCGCGGCAGCCAGGCGTTTCGTTCATAACCGCGGCTCCCTTAATGCGGTTTCCGATCGCGTTGGCTCACGGAACCCGCTCTAAGTATTTGTTTTATACCTGGGTTTCGGAGAAATCCGGGTATACGCGCCCAGGGTTGGTGTGGCGGCGGGCGCAAAACCGAAAGGATACCCGGATTTCGGAGAGATCCGGGTATAGCGAGCATCTTGATCCGATCAGGTGTGGCCATCTGATCGAATGATGCTCTAATGCGCCGCTTTGGCGAACGTCACCTCGGCCGACCCCAACCCCTCCAGTGTCACCGAACACACATCGCCCAGTTTGAGAAAATCGCACCCGGTATAGGATCCGCAGGTCACGAACTGTCCCGCGCGCACCCCCCCTTTCTCGCGCCAGAGGTTCACCAGCACGACCGCGACGCCGAGTGGATCGCCGGTCGGATGTCCGCCCACTTTATCGTGCTTGCGTTTGCCGTTGACGCTGAGCGTGACCTTCAACCTGCCCAACGGCAGGTCCCGCCACGCCGCCACCGGCACGCTGTGCACCAACCCGCCATTGCTGATGGAATCGGCGAGTTTCTCTAAATTCGACGCGCTCGACTTCAGCGCGAACCGGCTGTGCACGACCTCGATCGCCGCGCAGGCATCCATGACGGCGGCGACTTCGTTGCGGGTATAGGCTTTGTCGCGCGGCGGCAGATCGCGGCGGAACACGAACGCGACCTCGGCCTCCACGCCGCATTGCGGCACCTCCGCCGCCGGCAGGACGCACGGCGAGGCATGGATCGTTCCGCCATGGATCACGCCGCGCGTCGGTTCGCCCTCGGCGGGCGCCATCGCCTTGAAACCCGCGATCAGTTTGCCGAGACGCGCGGTGACGGCGTCCTGGATCGCGTGCGCGTCGTCGAACGTCGTGGGTTTCAGCGCCGCGGGAAGCCCGTCCAGCGGCACCATGTCGTGGCGTGCCAAGACCAGGATGCGGGCGGCCTGATCGATCTGTTGCTTGTTCATGGGACAGTTCCCCCTTGCTCATGACGCGGCGGACCCTGCCATGGACCGCCGGTTTGTCACAAGCCGCGCGCGACCATCGCATCGGTATCCGCTGCCATGGGCAGACTGCCCTGACTGCCC
Source organism: Acetobacteraceae bacterium (assembly GCA_043785025.1). Lineage (GTDB taxonomy): Bacteria > Pseudomonadota > Alphaproteobacteria > Acetobacterales > Acetobacteraceae > Rhodopila. The sequence continues at coordinate 770 of JAYVXQ010000380.1, read as the reverse complement.
GCGCGGGTGCAGCACACCGCCGCCGCGGCCGCCGCCCGATGCAGCGCATCCGTCATCGCCATGCCGCGATCCAGCGCGGCGGCCAGAACGCCCATGAAACAATCACCCGCCGCGGTCGTATCGACCGGAACGATCGCGAATGCCGGCAATGTCAACTCCGCATCCGCCAGCGCGACATCCATCCCCGCCCCCCCTAACGTCCGCACAACGGTCACGCCCAATCGATCGCGCAACGATACCGCGGTATTCTCCACGCCAAGATCGCCCGCCAGCCAAGCGGCCTCCGTCTCATTCACCACGAGCACATCGACCATCCGCAACGCGTCCTCCGCCAACGCCGCCGCGGGCGCCAAATTCAAAATAATCCGCGCCCCCCGCATCCGCGTCCCTTGGGCCTGATCCCCGTGAGCCCGCGCCCGCCGGATCAGCGCCGCCGTTTCCGCCGCCGGAACCTCCATCTGCAGCAGCAACGTCGCGTTCTGGTTCAGCAACGAATCCTCGATTTGCGAGGCAAGCGCCCGCGAGTTGGCACCCGAGCCAACCGCGATCGCGTTATCGCCCGCGGGATCGACGGTGATCGCGGCGCATCCGGTGCTGACATCCGTCGCGATCACCCGGGTCAGATCGACGCCCGCCTCCCGTAACAAAACCAGCGCGCTGTCCGCCAGACTGTCGCGCCCCACCGCGCCCGCCAAAATCACCCGCGCCCCATCGCGCGCCGCCGCGACCGCCTGGTTGGCGCCCTTGCCGCCGGGGTCGATCCGCACCGA
>JAYVXQ010000379.1:0-3976 GCA_043785025.1 Acetobacteraceae bacterium | reverse complement strand
CCAAGCGTCAATTGACCCAGACCGTCGACTCCGGTGCCATCGCTGGTCAACGCTACGGTGACCGCGCCGCTCACCACGCCCGCCGCCGCGGTGGATATTTGCGCGCGCAACGATCCGCCGTCGTTGGCGTTCGGCGCGATGGGAACGGAGGGCCCGGCGGCGGCCGCGACGGTCACTCCCCCGGACGCGCCGGTCAGGGCCGCGATCAGCTTTTCCGAAAATCCGTCATTGGCCGCCGTGTTCGTCGCGGTGAGCGTGATCAGCCCGGCGTCGCCGACATGCAGGATCGGTGTCGCCGCCGTGATCGCCGCCGCCGCCGGACGGAACACCGAGCCTGATACGGATCCGCTGGACCCACCCAGGATCGGCGTGGTGACGCCATTCCCATCGGTGGAACCATACGCCAAGGCCAGCGACCCCGTGACAAGTCCAGGAGAGGCGGTGTTGAGGGATACGACGATGCTGGCGGCATCGGTGCCGCCCGCCGCCAGACCGGTGATCTGACCGCTGACGGATGCCGCGCCACCCGCGCTGGCGGCTACGTTCAGATCGCCGGCGGGCGGTGGGGCGATGTTGGAGACGCTGATGGCCTGACTGTCCGGGGAGCCCATGCGGACGTTGGGGAACAGCAATGGATCGGGCGAATTGCGGCGCGGTTGCGCGATCACCGGATTGACGTCCCCTGGCAGCACCGTCGCCAACACGGTCAAGGTTTGATCGGTCTGCGCCTGGCTGAAACCGCCGCTGTTCACGTCCGTCGGATGCAGCACAATCGTTTCCGAGAACGTGCCTTGTGTGCTGGTGTCCAGTGTCACGCCACCCGCGGCGACAGAGCCTCCGGCACCGAGATTGGCGAACCCCTCGAACCCGGAATTGCGGAACCGCGCGTCGCCAGTGATCGAGAACGCGCCGTTCAGCGCATCCGCCTGACCGGTTACGATGTTCAGCGCGTTGATGGTGACGGGGGCGAGCACAGTCCCCGCCCTGAACGCGCCGAGGTCCAGGAAATAGGTGTTTGCCGTGCTCCCGCTTCGCAAGGTTCCCGTCGAACTGGACAAGCCCGCCAGCGCGAAGGCGTTCACCTGCACGCTGACCGGCACCGTCATCGGCGCCAGCGCCAGCGTGCCCAACCCATCGATGGCCGCGCCATCGGAGGTCAGCGCCACCAGGGCCGATCCGCTCGCGATCCCTGGCGTCAAAGTGGAGATCGCCAGCGTCAGCGTCTGGGAATCAGAGGCTCCCGCCGCGATGGCACCCGTGGTGCCGCCCGCGGCGATCGAGACGGCGCCCGCCTGACCGGCCAGGGTCGCGATCAGGTTTTCCGAGAACCCGTCATTCGCCGCGATGTTGGCGACACGCAACCGGATCGTTCCGGGGTCGCCGACATGCAATGTCGTGGTCACCAATGTGATCGACGGCGCGGCGGGACGGTAGACGCGGCCGAACACGCTGACCGTGGCGGGATCGGCGACCGGTGTCACCGCGTTCGTGGCGTCGGTGGACGTGTAGGATAACGTGACGGCTCCCCCGACCGACCCCGCCGCCGCCGTGATCAGCGACACCACGATCCCCGACGCATTCGTCGTGCCAGGTGCCAGGTTGCTGACCACGCCCGCGGCGGTCACCGCCCCCGCGACCGAGGGCGTGACGCTCAGCCCGCCGGCGGGGGCGTTGGCGGTGTTGGACACGCTGATCGGCCGGAACTCGGGCGTGCCCGTCCGGACGTTCGGAAACAGAATGACATCCGGCGAATTGAGCGCGGCTTTGGCCGAGGCGGTGATGCGGTCGGTGATCGTCAGCGTGACGGCGGGTAAGGTCGCGCGATAGCCGCTGGCGTTGCTGTCGATCGGGGTGAAGGTCAGCGTTTCGGAATGCACCCCGATCACATCGGTTTGCGGCGTGACGTGGATGCCTCCGTATTCGGCGCCGGGACGCAATGCCGCCGGGGGATTGGCGCCGGTGACGATGAACCCCGATCCCAACGGCGCGCTGGCGCTGACGATCAATTGATCGGCGGTGGCGATGGCGTCGTTAAGGATCGCGAGTTGCTCGGCGGTCACCAGCGCGCCCTGATCGATCGTGCCAAGATCCAGCGTGTAGGCGTTGGGGCCGGTCGCGGTCAGATGCGGCGCGGTGGTCAGATCGATCAGGCGGAAGGCAGCGGGCGTTCCCGGAAGCGTCAGGTTATTCACCAAACTCGCCTGCGCCACCGGCGCGAAAATCAACAACCCGCTCGCCGGACTCGTCACTGGCGAGATTTGCACCTCCAGCGCGCGGGATGGCGACGACCCGAGCGCGTTGGCGGGCACGGCGACCAAGAACGACGCGATGGTCTGGCCGGCGGGGACGGTCACCACGCCATGCGGCAGAGTGGCGCCGAAGACCGACGCGCCGAGGAAGCCCGCGCCCTCATCGACCACGGTGAAATTCAGCGACGCGTCGGTGGCCAAAGGCGCGGTCAGGTAGACGTTGAAGGTCACGCCGGTGGGGCCCGACGCCGCCACGACCTGGCCGGGCACGGCCGGTTTCACGCCCGCCTGCACCGGGGCGGCCGGGATGTTGGTGGGCGTGAACTGCGTCGTCGACGGCACCTGTTTCTGCACCGCCACCGCGCCGTCGATGAAGGACGGATCGCCGGTCGCCAGGAAATCGAGCATCGCGGCGCGCGCGAGGCCGGGATCGGTGACCCCCGCCGCGACGATTTGCGCCGTGACCGGCTGGATCAGGCTGGCGGGCAACGTGGTGGCGTCGAAGGGATTGCCCGGAAATGACCGGTCGGTGAACGTCGCGGTCGTTTGTCCCGGACCGTAGTCCAGCAGCGACGCGGGTTGGGCGACGCGCCAGGAATCGGCGTAGGGGCCATACAATGTCGCGTAGGACAAAGGTTGCGCCAGCACCGTGCCGTCCGACAGTTGGAAGTCGTTGGCCTGACCGGCGTCCTCGCCCTGTAATCCGCCGACCTGGTTGGGGGACGACAGCGGAATGCCGTCAGCGACGTCCAGGTGCGCGCCGTATTGGGTGACGGTGGCTTCCTCGCCGCTGTTCCAGGTGACTTTCCAGATCGTCGAGGACAGTTGCGTGACCGTCCCCGCGCTCAGTCGCAGCAGCGGATTGGCGTCCGACACCGTGGATGGCGCGCCGTCGATCCACACCGGCGTGGCGCGCGTCCCGTCGATCGTGATCCTGTCGGTGCCGACCCCGAACGCCGCCTGGCTGATGACGCTGACCGGCCCCTGGAACGCGAACAGCGGGTGCGCGGGCACCAGGCGCAGTTGGATGTTGAAGCTGTCTCCGGCGACCCGGGATTTGGCGAGCGTGAACTCCCCGACCGCCTGAAAATCATAGAGCAGACCGTTATAGGTCTCGATATGCACGTCCCCGAAGGCCTTGCTGAACACCATCGTCGGCAGGACGATATTGTCCTTGATGGTGACTGTGATCGGCGGCAGCGCGGCGTTGAAACCAGTGCCGTTGATATCCGTGGGTTGGAACACGATGGTCTGCGTGTTCGGTCCAAACTTGGTGTAATCGACGGAGACGTTGATCCCGTAATAGCTCTGGCCCGCCTGTAACGGCGCGGGAAGTCGCGCGCCGGTAACTGTGAACCCATCGGTCGATACCGCTGACAGTACGCCGCCCAAATCGTCGGAGGGATCGGAGGCGGCGTTGGCGATGCCCAATCGCAAGGTGGGCAGCGGCGCCCCGTATTGTACGTCGCCCAGATCCAGGGTGTAATTATTGCCGCGCCGGGTGAACTCGCCGAGGCTGACCAGGTTGACGATTTGCGGCACTGGCGGCGGTCCGGCGACGGCCTGGCTGATGGACGTCTCGGCGCTGCCCGCGAACACCGGCGCGCCCGACGGGCTGGTGACGCCCAATCGCAGTTTTTCCCGCGCGTTGGCGCCAAGCGCGCCGGCGGGCAGAGCGATCGAGATCAGGCCGGTGGTCTGGCCCGCCGGAATGGTGATGGCGCCGG
>JAYVXQ010000378.1:0-12582 GCA_043785025.1 Acetobacteraceae bacterium | reverse complement strand
TACGGGGAATTTGAAGGCACGATCCCAAAAGGCGAGTATGGCGGTGGGACGGTTCAATTATGGGATCGGGGATATTGGCGGCCCGATGGCATGACGGCGGAGGCGGGTTTGCGATCGGGAGACCTGAAATTTGTTTTGGATGGAGAACGGCTTCGCGGAGGGTGGGTGCTGGTGCGGATGAAGCGGGATCGAAAGGCTGCGGGGAAACGGGTGAACTGGCTGCTGATCAAACATCGCGACGAAGCGGCGGTCGAGACTGGCGGCGACCTCATTTTGGCGGAGGACCGGTCAGTGGCGTCAGGCCGGTCGATGGCGGCGATCGCGGCGCGCACGAGCCCGACGTTCATAGAGCCGCAATTGTGCCGCGCGGTTGATCGACCGCCGATGGGCGATCAATGGGTTCATGAAATTAAATTCGATGGGTATCGCGTTCAGGTCCATGTCAACGGTGGCAGGGCGGTTCTGCTGACTCGCAAAGGGCTCGACTGGACCGGGAAATTTCCCGCGATCGCGGAGGCGGCACGGCATTTGCCGGACGTGATTCTGGATGGCGAGGTGGTTGCCCTCAACAAAGACGGCGCGCCCGATTTCGCCGCGTTGCAGGCGGCGCTGTCGGACAAAGCGACCGGCGATCTGATTTTCTTTGCCTTTGACCTGCTGTTTTTGAGGGACGCGGATCAGCGGAGTTTGCATCTGGCGCGGCGGAAAGAGACGTTGCGGACTTTGTTGTTGGAATTTCAAAACGGCAGACTGCGCTATGTCGAGCATTTCGACAGCAGTGGCGATGCTGTTTTGCGATCGGCGTGCCGGATGTCGCTGGAAGGGATCGTGTCCAAGCGGCGCGATGCGCCCTATCGCTCCGGGCGCGGCGATGCCTGGGCCAAGGCGAAATGCCGCGCGGGTCAGGCGGTTGTGATCGGCGGTTGGACCAGCGTCTCGGGCGATTTGCGATCGTTGCTGGTGGGCATGTATCGCGATGGGCGGCTCACCTATGTCGGGCGGGTTGGCACCGGGTTTTCGCGGGACGTGGCGGAACGGGTGCTACCGCGGCTGCGGGCGGCGGCGCGCAAGGACAGCCCGTTCAGCGGGAAAGCCGCGCCGCGCCGGCAATCCAATATCATCTGGGCTCAACCCGATTTGGTGGCGGAGATCGTGTTCGCGGGCTGGACGGGCGATGGCATGGTGCGCCATGCCTCCTTCAAGGTGCTGCGTGACGATAAACCGGCGTCCGAGGTTGGCATCGAGGTGCCCGCGCCGGCTGACCATACCGCGCCGAAGGGTGTTATCAGTCATCCGGAGCGGCCGCTGTGGCCCGATGATGGCGCGGGCTCGCCGGTTACAAAGCTGGAACTGGCGCGATATTACGAGGACGTGGGTCCGTGGATGATGCGCCATATCGCGGGACGGCCGTGTTCGATTGTCCGGGCGCCGGATGGTATCGCGGGGGAGATTTTTTTCCAGCGCCACGCGATGACCGGTCTGTCCAGCCTGGTGGATTTGCTGACGATCGAAGGGCAGCGAAAGCCATACATTGTGATCAACCGGCCCGAGGCGTTGGCGGCCATCGCGCAGGCCGCCGCGGTGGAACTGCATCCGTGGAACTGCGCGGCGGGGTTTCCCGAAGTGCCGGGACGCTTGATCTTCGACCTGGATCCCGGACCGGGCGTCGCGTTCGACCGGGTTGTCGAGGCAGCGCATGACATTCGGGAGCGTCTGAAAAAACTCGGATTGCGAGGGTTTTGCAAGACATCCGGGGGGAAGGGGTTGCATGTGGTGACGCCGCTGTCGAAGCCGGAGTCGGATGGTCCGGACTGGCGCGCCGCCAAGGCGTTCGCGAAACAGGTCTGTGAGCAGATGGCGAAAGCGCGGCCCGATCGTTACGTGATCACGATGGCGAAGGCGGCGCGTGAGGGGAGGATTTTTCTCGACTATCTGCGCAATGATCGGCTGGCGACGGCGGTGGCGCCCTTGTCGCCGCGGGCTCGGCCAGGGGCGACGGTGTCGATGCCGTTGGCGTGGTCGGCGGTGCGAGCGGGGTTGGATCCGTCTTGCTATACGGTGCGAACGGTGCCGGGACTGCTGCGGGGAACTTCGGCATGGCGGGATTACGTGGCGGCGGAGCGGCCCTTGGCGGAGGCGATGAAGCGGATTTAGACCATCATTCGATCGGGTGGCCACACCTGATCGAATGATGCTTGGCAAAACGAATACCAGAGCGGGTTCCGTGAGCCAACACGATCGGAAGCCGTCCTAGGCCTGGGCGCGGACGGTTTTCGCCGGGGCTTTCTTTTCCGCCGGGGATTTTTTTGTTGGACTGGAGCCGAGGCTGCGTTTGAGGGTGGCCATGAGGTCGATCACGTTGGTGGAGTCTTCGGTGGATTCAGCGACTGTCTCCAGGCCCTTGCCGTCGAGTTTCGCCTTGATCAGGTCACGTAATCGGTTCTCGTACCGGTCCTCGAAGTCGGCGGGATCGTATTGGCCGCTTTGGCGTTCAATCAGTTGGCGCGCCAGTCGCACCATTTCGGGGTCGGTTTTAACCGCGGCCAACGGTTCGAAGAGGGATTTGCAGCTGTTGAGGTCGCGTTCCTCGTGCAGGGTGTGAACGACGAGGCCGTCGCCCATCGGAAGGATGGCGACAGGACGTTCGCGGCGCGCGATCACAACGCGTGATAAAGCGGATTTGGCGGCCTCGCCGATCGCTTTCCACAGGACTTTATAGACATCGAGGCCGACATCGCCGTCGGCGGCGAGGAAATAACTGGCGTCGAACCAGATGGGGTCGATCGAGCTGGCGTCGACGAATTTATTGATCGTCATGGTCGAGGAACTATCGACGCGGGCGGAGTCGAGGTCGTCCTCGGTCAGCGTGAGGTATTCGCCTTTTTTATATTCGTAGCCTTTAACGAGGTCGCTTCGTTCCAGATCTTTCCCGGTTTCGCTGTCCTGGGTCACCATGCGAATACGGTGGCCGGTTTTTGGATTGATCATGTGAAAGTGTAACGATCCGCTGTCCCTGTGCGCGCTATACATCGCCACTGGACATGAAACGAGGGCGAGGCGTAGGTGGCCCCTCCAGATGGGTCGTTGATCGGGCATGAATGTCCTCGTTCGCTGGTGGCGAGGAGGGAACACGGTCGGGCGCGGGTGGTTCCTTGGGGGGCGATGGAACTCTGGTGGCGGTGCGGCGTTTAGATGCCGGTTAGGCAGGGGAACCGCCGATGAAGACTGGCCGCCGCGCGCTGTTATCCGGCTCCGCTTCCGGTCTGATTCTTATGGCGTCGGGAGCGTGGGGCGCGGCGCCGCGATGGCAGGCGAGTGGTCCGCCGGTCGCGGTGATGCCCGGCCCGTGGCTGTTTTTCAGTCCGGAGGAAGGTGCGGCGATCGAGGCGCTGGTCGATATCCTGATCCCGCCCGATCCGAAAACACCTGGCGGCAAAGACGCGGGCGTCGCGGTTTTCATTGATCGTCAATTATCTGGGCCATACGGATCGTCGGTTGGGCTGTATATGCGCCCGCCCTTCGCGGAGGGCACGGCGCAACAAGGCGCTCAATCGCCATTGACGCCCGCGATGCGGTATCGCCAATCGCTGGCGGCGCTGGATCGATATTGTCATGCGACGTTCGCGGGAAAATCGTTCCGGGAGATCCCCGCTGAGCGGGCCACGGCGCTGCTGCGCGATATCGAGAAGAACGCGATCCAGTTCGAGGGCATCAGCGCGAAAGCGTTCTTCGAAATATTGTCGCGGAATACCAAGGAAGGGTTTTTCGCCGATCCGATTTATGGCGGTAATCGCGATCGCGTGGCCTGGACCATGATCGGGTTTCCCGGCGCGCGATATGATTATCGCGACTGGATCGATCGGCATAACGAAACCTATCCGTTGCCCGCCGTGGGGATCACCGGGCGTCCGGCGTGGACCCGGGCGAAATGACACACACCGATCGCGGGGACTGTCCATGACGCGCATTTTGCCGAAAACCGACGCGGTGATCGTGGGCCTGGGGTGGACGGGCTCGATCATGGCGAAGGAGTTGGTCGACGCCGGCCTGCGGGTCGTGGCGTTGGAGCGGGGGCCGTGGCGCGATACCGCGACCGATTTTCCGACGACCTTCGCGCAAGATGAGTTGCGCTATCATATCCGGCACGATTTATTTCTGCGGCCGGAGCAGCAGACGATGACGTTTCGCAATAAATCCAGCCAGACGGCGCTGCCGATCCGCGCCTGGGGATCGTTCATGATGCCGAATGGCGTCGGCGGTGGCGGCGTGCACTGGAACGCCGAGACGTGGCGGTTCCTGCCCTCGGATTTCACTTTGAAATCGCATCTGTCGCAACGTTACGGCGCCGCGTTTCTGCCCGCCGACATGACGATCCAGGATTGGGGGGTGACATATGATCAATTGGAACCGCATTATGACCGGTTTGAGTATTTGTGCGGCACGTCCGGCGTCGCGGGCAATCTGAAAGGCGCGCGGCGCATGGGCGGCAATCCGTTCGAGGGCGCGCGGTCCCGCGATTATCCCACGCCGCCACAAAAACAACCTTACGCGCCGACCCTGTTCGCTCAGGCGGCGGAGGCGATGGGGTATCATCCGTTTCCGCAGCCATCGGGGAACCTGTCTCAGGCCTATGTTAATCCGCATGGCGTGACGTTGGGGCCCTGCACCTATTGCGGATTTTGCGAATGGTTCGGCTGCGGCAATTATTCCAAGGCCAGTCCGCAAACGACGTTGCTGCCGGTGCTGACGCGGGCGGCGAATTTCGAGGGGCGGCCGGATTGCGAGGTGGTGAAAATCAATCTGGATCCGTCCGGCAAGCGCGCGACCGGAGTGACGTATGTCGACGCGGCCGGCGAGGACCGGGAACAGCCGGCTGATCTGGTCATTTTGAGTGCGTTTCAAATGTTCAACGTGCATCTTTTGCTGCTGTCGGGCATCGGGACGCCCTATAATCCGGTGACCAATGAGGGCGTGATCGGGCGGAATTATTCGTATCAGGTGACGTCGAACGTGAAGGGGTTCTTCGACAACAAGAATTTCAATCCGTTCGTGGCGTCCGGCGCGATCGGCACCTGCATCGATGAATTTAACGGCGATAATTTCGATCATGGGCCGCATGGCTTCGTCGGCGGCGGGTATATGGGCGCGGTGCAGACCAATGGGCGGCCGATATTGGGGACGATGACGCCGAAGGGCACGCCGGGCTGGGGGGCGGAATGGAAGAAGGCGGTCGCGGACAACTACCTCAGTTCCTATCAGTTCGCCACGCATGGCGGTTGTTACAGCTATCGCGACGCCTATCTGGATCTGGATCCGGTTTACACCGACCGGTTGGGCCGGAAATTGTTGCGGATCACGCTGGATTTTCATGACAACGAGTTGCGCATGTCGCAATATCTGACGGATCGGCTGGGGGAGATCGTGGGCAAGATGGGACCGCGCGCGCTGGAGAAAAATCCGCGCATGGGTCCTTACGATGTCTCGGTCTATCAAACCACGCATACCTGCGGCGGAGCTATCATGGGGGATGATCCAAAGACCAGCGCGATCAATCCGTTTTTGCAATCATGGGATGTGTCCAATCTGTTCGTGATGGGGGCGAGCGCGTTTCCGCAGAACGCGGGATATAATCCGACGGGCACGGTCGCGGCGCTGGCGTATTGGTCGGCGGCGGCGATCACCGGCCGGTATTTGAAAAATCCTGGTCCGCTGGTGCAGCTATGAGGATTTTGCTGGCGGTCGTTCTGGGCTTGCTGGCGGCGGGCCCTGTCGCGGCGGCGGAGGTTGGGGACGCGGCGCGGATCGAGCAGGGGCGCTACCTTGCTATTCTGGGGGATTGCGCGCCGTGTCATACCGCGTCGGGCGGCGCGCCGTACGCGGGCGGACGGCCGATCGCGACACCGTTCGGGACGTTGCTGACGCCGAACATTACCCCGGATGCCGAGACGGGGATTGGCGGGATGCGCGACGAGGTTTTCGTCTCGGCGTTGAAGTCGGGCATCGGGCGGGAGGGGCGGCATTTGTACCCGGCGATGCCGTATCCGTATTATAGGTTGATGACCGTCGACGACGCGCTGGCGGTGCGGCGGTATCTGGCGACGCTGCCGGCGGTGAAAAACGCCGTCGTGGTCAATCAATTGCCGTTTCCCTTCGATGTGCGGGCGGTGATGCGGGTGTGGAACTCTCTGTATTTCGACACGGGCGACTTCCGGCCCGACGCGGCGAAATCGGCGGCATGGAACCGCGGCGCGTGGCTGGTCGAGGGGCCCGGACATTGCGGCGCCTGCCATACGCCGAAGACGAAATTGGGCGGTGATGAGACCGGGAAATTGTTTCAGGGTGGGGTGATCGGCGGCTGGCTCGCGCCCAATTTGACGGGTGACGCGCGGATCGGTCTCGGCGCGTGGTCAGCAGAGGATATCGTCACGTATTTACGCGCGGGGGTTAATCGCCACACCTCGGCGTCCGGGCCCATGGTCGAGGTGATCACGGAATCGACCGCGCATATGACCGATGCCGATCTTGCGGCGATCGCGATGTATGTGAAGGATCAGCCGGCGGCCGGGGGGGGCGCCGTCACGGTGGCCGGGGATCCCCATGCGATGGCGGCGGGCCAGGCGATTTATCAGGATAATTGCACATCGTGTCATGGCCCGAACGGTGAGGGCGTGGCGGGCCTGTTTCCGGCGTTGCGGGGGAACTCGGTTTTGCAGTCCTCGCCTGCGCATAACGCGATCCAAATGATCCTGCATGGCGGTCAGGCGCCGGCGACGGAGCGCGCGCCCACGGGTCTGGCGATGCCGGGATTTGCGTGGAAGCTGAATGACGACCAGATCGCCGCCGTGACGACGTATATCCGCAACAGTTGGGGCAATGCGGCGGCACCTGTCGAAGCGCGCGCCGCGCACGGGTTCCGCGAGCCGCCGCGTTGAGCCGATGGGCTCGCGGTACTGGGCTGTGAAGATGGATGGTCAGCTGAGATTTTCCACATGTTACGGAACTTTGAAATTTCCCTCGCGTTGGCTGTTACATAAATCATGAATATGGGTGATGCATGCGGCGGCGCGGGCTGATCGGTGGAGCGTTGGCGTTTCCAATAGGTTTGGCGTATGCCGCGCCCGTGGACGCGGTTTTCGATGGTTCGGTCGTACGGGCGGCGGCGCGGGCTTTGGCGGCGAAACCCTATCAGGCGCCGTCCGCGAAGTTGCCGGACGCGCTGGCGCATCTGACCTATGATCAGTATCGGTCCATCCGGTTCAACACCGCGCGATCGCTGTGGCGTGACAAGAAATTACCGTTCGAGGCGCAGTTTTTTCATCGCGGGTTTTTCTATACCGACCGGGTGGAGATTTACGAGGTCGCCGACGGGCGCGCGACTTTGGTGCCGTATAACTCCGATCTGTTCGACATGGGGCAGGTGGGGAAGGTTCAGGCGGCCGAAGACATCGGTTTCGCGGGATTTCGGTTACACGCGGCGATCAACGGGCCGGCGTATCTGGACGAGGTCTGCGTCTTTCTGGGTGCCAGTTATTTTCGCGCGGTGGCGAAAGGTCAGAGTTATGGGCTGTCGTCGCGCGGTCTGGCGATCAAGACCGGCGATCCCGGCGGCGAGGAGTTTCCCGCGTTCCGGAGTTTCTGGCTGGAGCGGCCGTCGCCGGGAGCGAGCGGGATCACGATCCATGCGTTGTTGGACAGCCCGAGTGCCGCGGCCAGTTTCCGCTTCACAATCCGTCCCGGTGCGGAAACGATCTTCGACATCGAAAGCGCGATTTACCCGCGTGTCGATATTGAACAGGCCGGTTTGGGCACGCTGACCAGCATGTTCGATTTCGATGCCTCCGATCGCGCGGAGGTCGATGATTACCGGAGCGCGGTGCATGATTCCGATGGCTTGCAGATGTGGACCGGGCGGGGCGAGCAAATCTGGCGGCATCTGGCCAATCCGAAGACGTTGCAATTGAGCTCGTTCGTGGATACGAGCCCGCGCGGGTTCGGGTTGATGCAGCGCAAGCGCGATTTCGCCGCTTTCGACGATCTGGAAGCGCGGTATGAGAAGCGGCCGGGAGTTTGGAACGAGCCGATCGGCGATATCGGCGAGGGGGCCGTGCATTTGGTCGAAATTCCGACGAAACGGGAAATCGATGACAATATCGTCGCTTTTTGGCGGCCGAAGCAGAAGTTGCTGGCGAAGGGCGAGTATAATTTCACCTGGCGGCAGCATTGGTGTTGGGACCACCTCGTGCAGCCGCCTCTGGCGCGGGTGACCGACACGCGCGCGGGCATGAGCCGGGCGGGCGAGACCCGGCTGTTCATTTTGGAGTTGATGGGCGAGGGGTTGAAGGGACTGGCGGCCGATGTGGTTTTGACGCCGGAGGTGTCGGCCTCGGCGGGGAAGGTTCTCAATCCGGTGGCGCAACGGAACCCGGAGACGGGCGGCTGGCGCATGAGTTTCGAATTATCGCCGGACGGGGCGAAGCTGGCGGAGTTGCGGGCGGTTTTGCTGCGCGATAAGGCGCCGTTGTCGGAAACCTGGCTGTATCGATGGACGATCTGAGCGCGCATCGGGGGGCACTTCCGGTTGAGTGTCGGCTGGATATGCCGGTGCAGTCGTTGCGGGTTCAGAAAACGACCGATCGGCGGATCGCGACCTCCCCCGCCGGCATGCCAGGACGGCGGCTGTTCGTGTTCGCGGCGGCGATCGCTTTGGTGATCGTGGCCGCGCATGAGATGGATCTGGTGGTGAACGCAAGCGGCGTGACGCTTCTGGGTGTTGCGATTTTGGTGTTGTTCGTGGCGTTGTTCGCCTGGATCGCGCTGGCGTTCGTGAGTGCTCTGGCGGGTTTCGTCGCGTTGCTGCGGGGGGGAACACCATCATTGGGGATGGATGGGAAGCTGCCGGTGTTGGCGGGGATGACCGCGCTGTTGATGCCATGTTACAACGAAGCACCGCACCGGACGGCGGCTGGTTTGCGCGCGATCGCGGAGTCGCTGATGGAGACCGGACTCGCGCGGCATTTCGAGATGTTCGTGTTGAGCGATACGACGGACCCCGCCATTTGGGTGGAGGAAGAGGCGGTATTTTCGCGTCTGCGCGAGGAGATCGGCGGCATGGCCGTGTGGTACCGCCATCGGGCGCTGAACACCGGACGCAAGGCGGGGAATATCGCGGACTGGGTGCGCCGTTTCGGCGGCGGGTATCCTCAGATGCTGATCCTGGATGCCGATAGCGTGATGACCGGCGATTTGATCGTGCGGCTGGCGGGGGCGATGGAGGCGCATCCGGGGGTCGGGTTAATCCAGACGCTGCCGATTATCGTCAATGGCGGGACGTTGTTCGCGCGGATGCAACAATTCGCGGGACGGCTGTATGGGCCGTTGATCGCGCATGGGATCGCGTTCTGGCATGGCGCGGAGGGGAATTACTGGGGCCATAACGCGATGATCCGCACGGCGGCGTTCGCGGGTGAGGCGGGATTGCCGGAATTGCGCGGGCCGAAACCGTTCGGCGGACATGTCCTCAGTCATGACTTTGTCGAGGCGGCGTTGATCCGGCGCGGCCAGTGGGCGGTGCACATGGTACCGGGCGCGCGCGGAAGTTATGAGGAGAGCCCTCCATCATTAAGCGATCTGGCGGTGCGGGACCGGCGCTGGTGCCAGGGGAATTTGCAGCACGCGGCGGTGCTGCCGGCGAAGGGACTGCACTGGGTTAGCCGGTTGCACATGCTGATGGGGATCGGGTCGTATATCACCGCGCCGATGTGGCTGCTGTTCCTGATTTTAGGTGTGCTTATTTCGTTACAGTCACGGTTCATCGCGCCGGATTATTTTCCGCAGGGCCATCGGCTGTTTCCGGCGTGGCCGGTGGTCGATCCGGTGCGATCGATGTGGGTATTCGCGGGCACGATGGCGCTGCTGCTGGCGCCGAAACTTATGAGTTTTGTGGTGCTGTTGACCGATCGGACGGAGCGGATCGCGTTTGGCGGGGCGGTCAGGACATTCGTTGGGGTGATGCTGGAGACTGTGTTTTCCGGATTGCTGGCGCCGGTGACGATGTTGTCGCAGTCGCGCGATGTGGTGTCAATTTTAATGGGGCGGGATTCCGGGTGGAACGCGCAGCGGCGCGATGACGGGTCGTTGCCGATGGCGCTGACGGTTCGGCTTTATGCGTGGCACACGATCGTTGGCGCCATTTTGGGCGTGGTGGCGTTTTTGGTGTCTCCGGGTTTGTTGATCTGGATGTCGCCGGTTGTGTTGGGTTTATTGTTGTCGATTCCGGTGGTGGTGATCAGCGGGTCGATTGGGCCGGCGCGGTTTTTGTCGTGGTTTGGTCTGCTGCGGATCCCCGAGGATGTTCCGCCGCCGGTGCTGGCGCGGGCGAAGGCGCTGATCAGCGCGGTTGATGGCTCGCCGGCGCGGGATGGGCTGACGCGGTTGGTGGAGGATCCGGAGTTGCTGGACGCGCATGTGCGGATGCTGCCGCCGCCGCGGCGTCCGGGGGTCGATCCGTTGGACGCGGATCTGCTGGTGGGCGTGGCGCGGATCGAGGAGTCGGGATCGCGAGCCCAGGCGATCGCGGCGTTGAGCGCGCGGGAGCAGCGGTCGGTCCTGGGGAATGAACGGGCGTTGCGGATATTGGCCGCGCTGCCGTGATCGATCATGAACCCGGCGTATCCGATATTTCATGTGTTTTGAGGCGTGATTGGCTTATATTTTATTGACCGTGACTGTGCGATCATAGCCGGTTTGATTTAGGTCAGGCAGCGTTCCGAATATTGGACGTTATTTTTGTCAAAAATCTCCCGTTGCCGGCGTTGGGAACTTTCACGTGCCGCGGGCGTTTTCAGGTTGACGAAAAAGGTGAACAAGATGCTATCGACTGGAAAATCCGTTGAGGACGCGTCGCCACAAGCGCTCGTGACTCCGGTTGTGACGGATCCGACCCCGGCGCATGTGTTGTTTGTTACCTCGGAAATCGCGGATTTATCGAAAGCTGGCGGGTTGGGGGAGATTTCGGCGTATTTGCCGCGGGTGTTGCGGCGTCATGGCGGCGACGTGCGGGTGATGATCCCCGGTTATCGCGCGGTGATCGAGAAAGTTCAGGACATGGCGATTTTGGCCGATCTGCCGGGGTTGCATGGTGTTCCGGCCTGCCGGATCGGTTTGTGGCACGCGGATGACGGATTGCCGATTTTCGTGGTGCTGTGTCCGGAGTTGTATGACAGGGAGGGCTCTCCGTATGGGGATGCGGACGGGGAGGCTTTTGGCGATAATGATGTTCGCTTCGCGCGGCTTGCCCTGGCGGCGGCGGAGATGGTCGCGGGTGTGGCGGGCATCGATTGGCCCGTTGATTTAGTGCATGTGAATGACTGGCCCTCGGCGATGACGCCGGCCTATATGGCATGGCGCGGGATAACGCGGCCCAGTATTTTGACGGTGCATAATTTGGCGTATCAGGGGGTTTTTGATCGACGGCGCGCGCCGGTACTGGGTGTGCCCGACTCGGCGTTTCAGACTGAGGGCGTGGAGTTTCATGGGCAGTTGTCGTTCATGAAGGCGGGCCTGTTTTATGCTTCGCATGTGACGACGGTCAGTCCGACTTACGCGCGGGAAATTCAGACGCCGGAGATGGGATGCGGGTTGGAGGGTTTGTTACGGCGGCGGGCCAATGATGGGCAGTTGACCGGGATATTGAATGGGATCGATGATAGTTACGATCCTCGTAACGATCCGCATTTGCGGCATCACTTCGACAGTGAGAATTTGGCCGGAAAAGCGGCGAACGCGGCTGAGGTGCGGTCGGCTTTTGGGCTAAAGGATCATACCGGTCCGTTGTTCGCTCTGGTATCGCGGCTGGTGCATCAAAAGGGCGTCGATCTGGTGGTTGAGGCGTCCAGTTCCATTCTGCGCCAGGGGGGGCAGGTGGTGTCGATCGGCCAGGGGGAGCCGCATCTGGAGGCGGCGATGGAAAATCTCGCGGACCGGCATCCCGGCCAGGTTGGGGTGAAAATCGGGTTTGAGGAAACTCTGGCGCGGCGGATGTACGCGGGCAGCGATTTTCTGTTGATGCCCTCGCGGTTCGAGCCATGCGGGTTGGGGCAGATGTACGCGCAACGTTTTGGCTCGCTGCCGATCGCGCGCAAGACGGGTGGACTGGTGGATACGGTGCAGGACAGTGTGACCGGTTTTTTATTTGAAACCGCCTCGGCGAGTGGATTACGCCGCTGTATCGATCGGGCGATTTCGGCGTTTCGATCCAGTCTTGTTCTGGATCGGATGAAGAGTGCCGCGATGGAACGTCCCGCGGGATGGTATGCGGCGGGGGAGCGGTATCAATCGGTGTATCGGCGCGCGGCCGCGGGTTCGTAAACGAACCGTTTGAGTGATCAGGCGGAGGTTTCCTCCGCATCGTGGTTTTCGCCGCTGAACGAAACGGCCCGAATGGGGATGTTCCGTTCGGGCCGTTTTTATGTGTGTTCAGGTGTTTATGAACGGCGCCTGTTCAGGCGTCTATGATTCGCGCCTGTTCAGGCGACGATGGGTGGCGGCAGGTCCGACGGCGCGGGCGGGGGGAGTTCGGGCGGG
>JAYVXQ010000377.1:0-12592 GCA_043785025.1 Acetobacteraceae bacterium | reverse complement strand
CGTCACGCGGCGCTTTCAGCCGGATCGCGGGCTTTACGTTGGGCGGCGCCTCCCCCGGATCGCGATCGCGCCAGCGCCCGTCGTAGCGGGGGGAGCGGCCCTCGGCGGCGGCCTGTTCCCGCATCTGCTTCAGGTCCTCGGCCGAGCAATAGCAGTAATAGGCGCGGCCGTTCGCGAGCATCTGATGCGCGACCTCGGCGTGGCGGGCGGCGCGGGAGGATTGGAAGACGGTGTCCTCGTCGCGGGTCAGGCCCAACCAGTCGAGGCCTTCCAGGATGGTTTGGGTCGCCTCGGCGGTGGAACGGGCGCGGTCGGTGTCCTCGACGCGCAGCAGGAAGGCGCCGTTGTGGTGGCGGGCGAACAGGAAGTTGAACAAAGCGGTGCGGGCGCCACCGATATGCAGCATCCCGGTCGGGCTTGGGGCGAAGCGGGTGCGGACAGTCATTGGCGTGGATCCCAGCATGGCAGGCGAGGCGGGCTTAAACCATTTTTCGCATGAGGTGAATTCCGCGTCAGCCAGGGACAACCCGTTAACCCTATGTTCACCCGCCTTGGTTAGAGTGCCGCCATGGGAATGAGCCAGCCGCCAGGCGCCCTTCCGGGCATTGCCTGGCGGCTGCCCGCGGTGCCGATGACACGTCTCTGGTTGTTGTTCCTTGCGGCTGAGCAGGGTCGTTTCGTGCTGTGGCTACCGGTGTTCATGGGCATCGGTGTGCTGACCTATTTCGCGTTGCTGGTGGAGCCGCCGGATTATATCGGCCTGAAATTCGCCGCCGCCGGTTTCGCCGGAGCGCTCGCGGCGGGGGAGCGGCGTGGCTGGCGCGCCGTGTCCCTGTGCGCCGCCTTCGCCGCCGGTGGCTTCGCCAGCGCGCAATTCGCCACCGCGCGCGCGCCTCCGATCGAACCCGATCTGCCAATGAAGGCGGTGATGCTGAAAGGCGTCGTCCGCGCCGTGGAAATCCTGCCGAACGGCCGCCGTGTTACTCTGACCGGACCTGTCTGGCAGTTGGCCGAGCCCATCGGACGCGCCTCGGCGAAACAGCCTCCCGTCGACATCACCGAGCATCCGATCACCCGGACCGCCCGGTTCAAGATGAAAAACGGCGACACAACGGCGGTCCAGACCGGGGACAGCGTGCGGGTGCGCATGATGTTGCGTCCGCCGATGCCACCGGCGTTGCCTGGCGGGTGGGATTTGCAGCGGGACGCTTTCTACTCTGGGTTGGGCGCTTCGGGCTATGCCCTGGACCGGATCAGCGTCATCACGCGGGGGGAGGCGCTGCCCGTCACGGCGCGGATGCAATGGCTGCGCGAGACGATCGCCGCGCGGGTCAGCGCGGTGCTGTCGAAGGCCGAGGGCGCGATCGCGATCACGCTGCTGACCGGGGCGCAGCGCGGCATCCCCGAGGCGGATCACGAGGCATTCCGGGCCTCGGGCCTCGCGCATCTGCTCGCGGTCGCCGGTCTGCACATCGGCATCGTCATGGGCTTCGCCCTGGGCTTTGCCCGTCGCCTGATGGCGCTGTCGGAGCGGATCAGCCTGCGCTGGCCCACGCGAAAGATCGCGGCGGTCTTCGCGCTGGCGGCGGGGGGAGGGTATTTGGCGCTGACCGGCGGGCACGTGCCGATCGTGCGTAGCTTCGCGATGGCCTGCCTGTTCACGATCGCGGTGCTCTCCGGACGCTCGCCGGTGTCATTGCGCGCGTTGGGTGTCGCGGGGGTCGTGCTGATGCTGCTGCGCCCGCATGAGGCGGCGGGCGTGTCGTTCCAGATGAGTTTCTCCGCTGTGCTGGCCTTGATCTCTGGCTATGAGGCGTTGCGGCCGTGGTTGCGGCGGATGTGGGGCAAGGGATGGGGGCGCCGCGTGCTGTCGCATGTGGTGGCGCTGGCCTTGACCAGCACGCTGGCGGGCACGGCGTCGCTGCCCTACACCGCATATCATTTCGGACACATACAGAGTTACTACATTTTCTCGAATATCCTCGCGGTGCCGCTGACCGCGTTCTGGGTGCTGCCTTTGGGCCTGATCGCGCTGATGCTGATGCCGTTCGGGTTGGAGGGTCTGGTCCTGGTGCCCATGGGCTGGGGGATCACGCTGATCATCTGGATCGCGCATGCGACCACCGCGCTGCCCGCCGCGACCCTGCCCGTGGCGCATATCCCCGCCTGGGGTCTGGCGATGTTGTCGGCGGGCATCGCCTGGTTGGGCATCTGGCGGTCGCCCATCCGGCTGATCGGGATCGTGGCGATCGGGATCGGCGCGATCTCCCCGATGATGACGCGCCCGCCCGATATCCTGTTGTCCGGCGACGCCGGATTGATCGCGTTCCGCACTGAATTGGGCGTGTTCATGCAGCAGGCCCGTGGTGGCTCGGCCTTCACCCGGGAGGCATGGCTGAGCCATTGGGGCGAGACCACCGCCAGCCCGCTGCCCGAGCAGGGATGGGCCGCTCTGGGCGCGGTGACCTGTGTGAAGGACGCCTGCGTCATCCGGCCCCGTCCCGAGGAGATGGCGGCGCTGCTGGTCCGTGGGCCCTCGAAGCCGACGGGATGCGGCGGGGCGGCGGTGGTGGTCTCGGCCGAGCCGGCGCGCGGGGTATGCCGCAATCCGGCCCCCCCGGCGGTGGACCGGTTCACCGTGTGGAAGGATGGGCCGGTGGCGATCTGGTTGGGTCCGAAGGGTGCGACGGTGCTGACGGATCGGGCGTCGCGCGGGGACCGGCCGTGGGTGCCGCCCAGACCGAAACCGCGGGCGCGGGCGCCGTCCAAATTGCCGGAGGCGGCGCGCGACGGGGGGTGATTGTTGTTGATAATGGTGATGTGTTGGGTTAAGGATTGGTCAGGTTGACCAAGGTGATGTCATGGACAATTTCGTAAGCCTGTATGACGCGAAAACCAAGCTGTCCGCGCTGGTGGACCGCGCGTCGGGCGGGGAGGAAATCGTGATCGCCAAGAACGGCGTGCCCTGCGCGCGTCTGGTGCCGATCCTGTCGCACGGCCACCGGCGCATTCCCGCGAACGCGCTGCGCGTGTCCTACATCGCGCCCGATTTCGACGCGACGGACGCGGCGATCGAGGCTTTGTTCGCCGGCGAGACCGCGTGAACCTGCTGTTGGATACGCATGTTTTCATCTGGTGGGACCAGCGCAACGCGGCCTTGCATTCCGCCTCCCGCGCGGCGATCGAGGAACCGGGCAACAGCGTCTTCGTCAGCGCCGCGACGATCTGGGAGATCGCGATCAAACGCCGTTTGGGCAAACTGGCGTTCGAGGGTTCGGCGGCGGGCGCCATCAGCGCCAACGGCTTCCTGGAATTGCCGATCCTGCCCGTGGACGCCGAGGCCGCGGGCCTGCTGGACTGGCCGCATAACGATCCGTTTGACCGCCTGTTGGCGGCGCAGGCGATCCGGTTGCGCATGGCGCTGGTGACCGCCGATCGCGCGATCCGGGAGTTCGGATCGGTCACGCAACTCTGGGCTGGGTGACCTGAGAACTTTACACCAAAAAACGATTCCGGTTGATTTTTCTTGCATCGTCGTTGTTCCTGTGCCTCAAATGTCGCTCGATGTTCAAGGTCTGATGGCCTCCGCCGTCAGGGTTCACTCGCGGGTGGCATGCACGATCACCCGCGCGATCAAATCAGGGGACGGTCACATGATCACTCATCCGTTACGCATCGCCGCGGGCGCGACATTTCTCGCGCTGGCCGCGGCGCCGGCGCTTGCGGCGCCGTTTTTCTTTAGTAATGGAAATGTTGACGGCCGGATGGCGCTCGCGTCCCGTCCGTCCAGTACGGGCAAGATCGAGATCGAGGCGGCGGACGACTTCACCACCACCACCCAGACCCAGCTCACCAGCGCGACGTTCACGGGCCTGCTGACCTCCGGGGCCGCGGCGCCGGCGGTGGGCGCGGTCAACGTCGAGATTTACCGGGTGTTTCCGAAGGATTCCACCTCACCACCGTCGGGCAACGTGCCGACGCGGGTGAACTCGCCGTCGGACGTGGCGTTCGATAGCCGCGGGTCAGTGGCGGCCTCCCTGTCGTTTTCGACGACGACACTGGCGTCCAATTTCACCGCCGGCAATTCGGTGCTGAATGGCATCAATAAAATTCCCAGCCAAACCACTGGCGGTGAGGGGCCCGTGACCGGGGCGGAGGTGCAGTTCACCGTCACCTTCGCGACACCGTTCGATCTGCCTGCGGATCATTATTTCTTCATCCCGCAGGTGACTGTCTCCGGCGGTGAATTTTACTGGTTGTCGTCGGTTCGCCCGATCGTTTCCCCCGGCACGCTCTTCGCGCCGGACTTGCAGTCCTGGATCCGGAACGCCACTCTCGATCCCGACTGGTTGCGGGCGGGAACCGATATCGTGGGCGGAACGACACCGCCGACGACCTTCAATCAGGCGTTCACGCTGAACGGAGTGACCGTGCCGGAACCTGGCGTGCTCACGATGCTGCTCACGGGACTTCTGGGATTGTCCGGCGCGCGTCTCGCACGCCGGACTCGATAGCCCAGTTACTCCGCCGCGGCTTTCACCCGTCCGCCGAGGCCCGGTGAGGCCAGCATCCGTTTCACCGTCGCATCGTCGAATTTCAGCACGTCGCGCAACACTTCCTCGTTATGCTCGCCCAATAACGGGGAGCGTGTGACCTCGCTGACATGCTCGGACATCTTGATTGGGTTGCCGACGGTGAGATAGGCGCCGCGGGTCGGATGCGGCACTTCGACGACGGTGCCGGTGGCGCGCAAGGACGGTTCCTCGGCGATTTCCTTCATCGACAGGATCGGGCCGCAGGGGATGTCGTACTTGTTCAGAATGTCCATCGCCTCGAATTTCGTCCGCCCCATGGTCCATTGTTCGATCGTATCGAAGATCGATTTCAGTTTCGGCAGCCGCGCCGGTGGCTTCGCATAGGCTGGGTCGGTTTTCCATTCCGGCTTGCCAATCACATCGCAAATCGCTTCCCAGACCGGGGCCTGCGCGATGAAATAGATATAGGCGTTCGGATCGGTTTCCCAACCCTTGCACTTCAAAATCCAGCCGGGCTGTCCGCCGCCCGAGGCATTGCCGGACCGCGGCACCGCTTCGCCAAATTCCGTGTCCGGATATTGCGGAAATTCGGTCAACGGCCCGTGCGCGAGGCGCTGTTGATCGCGGAGTTTCACCCGGCACAAATTCAACACGCCGTCCTGCATCGCCACGTCGACCTTCTGGCCGCGGCCCGTCGCATGGCGATGATGCAAGGCGCAGACAATGCCCAACGCGAGATGCAAGCCCGTGCCGGAATCGCCGATTTGCGCGCCGGTGACCATGGGCGGGCCGTCGTCAAAGCCCGTGGTGGACGCCGACCCGCCCGCGCATTGCGCCACGTTCTCGTAAACCTTGCAGTCCTCATAAGGACCGGGACCGAATCCCTTGATCGAGGCGAGGATCATGCGCGGGTTCAACGCCTGGATCCGGGCCCATGTGAACCCCATGCGGTCCAGCGCGCCGGGGGCGAAATTCTCCACCATGACATCGCAGGTGCGCACCAGTTCCTCCAGCACCGTTTTGCCGTCGGCGTCGCGGCCGTCGATGGTGATGGAGCGTTTGTTATGATTCAGCATCGTGAAATACAGACTGTCGACATCGGGAATGTCGCGCAATTGGCCGCGGGTGATATCGCCGACGCCCGGCCGTTCCACCTTGATGACATCCGCGCCGAACCAGGCCAGCAACTGCGTGCAGGTCGGTCCGGATTGCACATGGGTGAAGTCGAGAACGCGCACTCCATCGAGGGCTTTGCTCATGTCCTATGCTCCTGCTGATTTGGTAAGGGCGCTTTTGGGGTTGAGATTGCCGATATTGCCGCTTTCGGTGCCCGCCGCCGGGTCGATCACGGCGTTGATGAGGGTGGGTCTGCCGGAGTCCATGGCGGCGTCGACGGCGGCTTTTAATTCGTCGGGCGTGGTGGCGTTGACCCCGACGCCACCAAAACCCTCGATCATCTTGTCGTAACGGGCGCCTTTCACGAACATCGTGATGGCCGGATCGGCGCCGCCCCCGGGGTTGACGCCGTCGCCGCGATAAATGCCGTCATTGTTGAACACGACCACGCAAATCGGCAGGTTGTAACGGCAGATTGTTTCCACCTCCATGCCGGAGAAGCCGAACGCGCTGTCGCCGACGATGGCGAGCACCGGCTTGCCTGTCTCCACCGTGGCGGCGACGGCGAACCCCATGCCGATGCCCATCACGCCCCAGGTGCCGACATCCAGGCGCTTGCGCGGCTGATACATGTCGATGACGCCGCGTGCCTGATCGAGCGTGTTGGCACCCTCGTTCACCAGGATCGCGTCTGGCCGCGCGGCGATCACGTCGCGCAGCACGCGCAACGCGGAATGGTAGTCCATCGGGTTGGAGTTCTTGCCAAGCCGCGTCGCCATGCGGGCGATGTTGCTGTCTTTCTTCGCGTTGATCGCGTCTGTCCAGGCGGCGGGCGGCGCGGCCCAGGTGTCGCCCATGCCACGCAGCAGGGCGGCGACGCAGGACCCGATATCGCCGACCACGGGTGCGGCGATCTCGACGTTGCTGTCCATCTCTCTCGGTTCGATATCGATCTGGATGAATTTTTTCGAGCCAGGCGGCCCCCATTGCTTGCCCTTGCCATGGCTGAGCAGCCAGTTGAGCCTGGCGCCGATCATCATCACGACATCGCTGTCGGCCAGCACGGTGGAACGGGCGGCGGCGGCGGATTGCGGATGGGTATCGGGCAGCAGGCCTTTGGCCATGCTCATGGGGATATAGGGGATGCCGCTTTTTTCCACCAGGTCCCGGATCGCGTCGTCGGCTTGTGCATAAGCCGCGCCTTTGCCGAGGATGATCAACGGTCGTTTCGCGCCGCGCAGAACGTCCAACGCGCGTTGTACGGCGTCAGGCCCAGGAATTTGGGATGGAGCGGGATCGATGACTTTGACGAGGGAGCGGAGGCCGTCGGAGGCTTTCATCACCTGGCCCAATAATTTCGCAGGCAAATCGAGATAGACGCCGCCGGGCCGCCCCGAGAGTGCCGCGCGGATGGCGCGCGCGACACCGATGCCGATATCGGCGGCATGCAGCACGCGGAACGAGGCTTTGCAGAGGGTTTTGGCCACCGCGAGCTGGTCCATTTCCTCGTAGTCGCCTTGTTGCAGATCGACGATCTCACGCTCGGAAGAGCCGCTGATGAGGATCATCGGGAAGCAGTTCGTGGTCGCGTTGGCGAGTGCGACGAGGCCGTTCAGGAACCCGGGCGCGGACACCGTGAGGCAGATGCCTGGCGCCTTGGTCAGGAACCCGGCGATCGCGGCGGCGTTGCCGGCGTTCTGCTCATGGCGGAACGAGATCACGCGGATCCCGGAGGCTTGCGCGAGGCGGCCGAGATCGGTGATCGGGATGCCGGGCACGGTATAGATCGTCTCGACACCGTTTAGTTTCAGCGCGTCGATGACGAGGTGGAACCCGTCGGTCAGTTCGGCTTCGTTTTCCGTGTGTTCATTCGCCATGGACAAGTTTTCCTGCCTTTGGGGCGGCCCCGTGCTGATGGCGCGTGGCCCCCGGGATGGAGGGGACCGCGCGGGTGGTTGACCGCGTGGTTTCGTGGATTAGTCGTATCGTTCCGGGTTTTTCATCCGGCGCTTCCTCCGTTTGACGACCGCCAGCGTGTGCGATCGGCCCGTCGAGGAAATCGCCGTGGCGTTCGACATGGAGTGCCAGGCCCATGGTGTGGTCGAGGACGAGGCGCGCGGCGCGTTCGGGTTCGCGCGCCTCAAGTGCGGCGATGATGGCGCGGTGATCGGCGACCGAGCGGCGGGCGCGGTTGTCCTGGGTCATCGTCACCGCGCGGACGGCGCGCATATGGGCGAACAGACCGTCGGTCAGCGTCGTCATCAGCGCGATGCCGCCCATGCGGATGATCGCTTTGTGAAACGTCATATTGGCATCGGAATATTCCGATAATTGACCGGTCGGATCGTCCTCGAAACCCGCGAGCGTGTCCCGTAAGGCGAGAATTTCGGTCATTGGCGCGCTGGCCGCGGCGAGGCGCGCGGCCATGCTTTCGATGGCGGCCCAAACGGTGATCATGTCCAGAATTTCGCGCTTGGATTTGCGCATCACGAAAATGCCGCGGCGCGGTTGGGTGCGCACGAAGCCTTCCTGTTCCAGGACTGACAGCGCCTCACGGATCGGGGTGCGGCTGACGCCGAGGTCTTCGCACAATTGGCGCTCGTCGAGGCGGATATCCTTGGCTTGGCCGTAGATGTCCATGCGCATGATGGCCGCCCGGATGGCATCGCGGGCCTGGGTTCGCAGGCCGGCGGGCGCGGGGATTGGCGCGATGCTGAGTCGGGAGAGGGTTTCGGGTTTCCGGCCGCTCATGGTGCCCATGGTTTGTATTATGGATTTTGTATACCAGCGGGATGCGTGGCGCGCAAGGCGTTCTCCCGTCCACATTCGCCCAGTCGATACCCGGATCTCTCCGAAATCCGGGTATCGTTTTGGTTTTGCGCCCGCCGCCACCCCAACCCTGGGCGCGTATGCCCGGATCTCTCCGAAATCCGGGTATCGTTTTGGTTTTGCGCCCGCCGCCACCCTAACCCTGGGCGCGTATGCCCGGATCTCTCCGAAATCCGGGTATACAACCGCATGCGCGTCAGACTTTCATTCACCGGTGGCGGTGCGGTATAGGAACCGTCATGCGCGTCAAACAAAGCCGGACCCGAAGCAACAAGACCACGCCAGCGCCGATCTCGGATCGTAAGCGTTCGCGCCGGTGGGCCTCGCGCGGTGCGAGGGGCCGGCAGCCCTCGCTGGCACAGGTCGGCAAACCCAATCTCGATCAACTCGGCCCAGTACAATGGGGATCGATCCTGGCGGTGCTGCTGATCAGCGCGGCGTTGATTTCCTTGATCTGGACGCTGACCACCCGCGCGATCGAGGATGAGACCGCGGACATCATGGGCCGCACCGAAAAACAGGTATCGTCCATCGCGTTCGTGCTGGCGCGTCAGGTGCAGCGGGAGATGTCGCTGGTCGATCAGAGCCTGTCGATCTTGCAGGAGTCCTGGAAAGGCGATCCCGCCGACATCGATCTGACCGCGTGGCGGAAAAAATCGCTGGCCCTGACCGCCGTCGCCAACGACATCTTCATCGCCAACGAGCGGGGGATCATCGTTCAGGGCACCATTCCGCAATCCGTGGGGCAGGGCTTCGGTTCGGCCTATGTCACCTATCCCAATGGCAGCATGGAATTGTTCGACGCCAGCGGCGACAAGCTGGCCGCCGGACGCGCCAGCGTGGTGACGGTGGACGGCACGAAGATCGAGGCGCGGCAGTTCCTGATGTATATCGTGCGGCCGTTGAACCAGCCACCGGGTTTCATTGTCGGCGCGTCGTACCGCTCCGAAACGATCACGCAACTGTTCGCCGGCGCCAATCTTGGCCATGGCGGTGTCGTGAGCCTGCTGGATTTGAAGCGGGGGTTCGTGCAGGCGATCGTGGGCAGCTCGGCGCGCAATGCCGAACTGGATCTCAGCCGTTCCGATCTCATGCAGCAGATGCGGAAAAACGATAGCGGGCTGTGGACCGGTGCCACCCCGACCGACAAACTCACGCGGATCATCGCGTATCAGAAGGTGCCCGATCGCGCGATGGCGGTGATGGTCGGCGTCAGCCTCGACTCCAGCAACGAGGCGCTCAACGGCCTGGTGAATTGGGCGCGCGGGCTGGCGGTTCTCGGCTCGCTGGTGGTCGCGGTCATCGCCGGCATTCTGGTGTGGGGGATCGCGACCGCGAAGGCGGCGGCGTCGCGGGAACGGGCGCGGGAGAGCGCGGAAATGGGCCTCGTCAACGCGCGCCAGGAGTTGGAGGTCGCGTTCGCGCGGTCCTGCCTGAACGCGATCGAGGCGGGGACGCTGATCAGCAGCCGGGTCGACGGGGTGGCGCGGATCGATGAGGGGCTGCGGTTGCGCCAATGGAACCAGCGCTTCGGCGACTTGTCGGGGGTGCCGTTGGACGAGTCCTCGCGCGGCGCGCTGGTTGAGGATTTCCTGCGCTATCAGGCGAAATCCGGCGTGTTCGGCGACGCGGAGAAGGCCGAGCACGGGCTGGCGGCGCGCATCACCGTGTTCCACACTGGCGGCCATGCGCTCGCGCCTTTGGTGCAAAACGGGCCGGACGGGCAGGAGGTGACAATGCTGGTGCGTCCGGTGATTGATGGCGGATACATGATCATCCTCGCGGGTCCTGAGAATGTCGCGTTCGCGACGCCACCGCCGCTGGAGGCGGAACCAGAGACTGAGTCGGTGTGAGCGGCGCGGCTTGCGTCCTGCACGCGGAGATCGCCGCGTTCCGGGCATGGGCTGACACGGTTCCGCGGGTGACCCGATCGGCGGAATGGGAAATCGCCTATGACGCGTGGCCCGCGATCACGGCGGCGCTTGGCGCGTTCCTGGCTGCCACGGCGCGCCTGAGTGTGGCGGACACCGCGGCGATTTTGTATATTCTCGCCCGAGATAATGAGTGCGAGACCGTCAAGGAAACGCTGATCGCCTGGCCCGATCATGCGCTGGCGTTGGCGCGCGCGGGCGTGCATGGGGGCGAGATCGACGCGCGCTGGCAACTCGCCGATGTACTGGGCTTGGTCATCGCCGATGAGACACTGATCGCGCCGCTGCTGGAAACCTATCTCGCCGATCCGGATGAGGCTGTGCGGCGGCGCGCGCGGCAGGCGTCGAACCGATGGGCCATCCGGCGCGGCGTCATGCGTCCCTGAGCGGCGCGCCGCCGGATTTGCGTTTGGCGCGGTTTGTTTGGGCGAGCATCATCCGGCCAGGTGTATCCACCTGATCGGATGATGCTCTGGCTCGGCGCGGTTCGCCGCTGAAGACCAGCGCGCCGGGATTGGCCCGTGCCGCCAGCGTTCCGGTTTCACGCCACGTCCTCGCCGCATCCTCCGCCAGCGTCTGTCGCAGGGCATGGTCCCGGATCACGCGACTGAGCGTTTCATACCAGGCCTCAGTGGTGTTGCGAACCAGCAGGCCGCCGGGACCATCCGCCAGCGAGCCGCGATAGGCAGGCACGTCCGACGCGAGAATCGCAAGCCCCAGAGCCGCGTAATCCAATACCTTGATCGCCGATTTGCAGGCGTTGAACGCGGTGTCCGCCAGAGGGGCCAGACCGATATCCCAGGGCGTGGCACCGGTCAGAAATTGAACAAACCCGGGGTAGGAGCGCGCCGCATGGGCTGGCGGTGCGATGCGCCGGATCCAAAGCGGTAACTCCATCGTCGCGACGACACCGATCAGATCGAGGGAGAAAATCTCGCCGAACCGGAGGTGGATTTCGGTCAACGCGGGCAGGATCAGGCGCAGATCCTCATCATGCGTGGCGGTGCCCATGCACAGGATGCGCACCGGCCGCGCGGCGTTCGGCCTTGTCTCCCGCCGCGCCATTGGGCGCCAGATCCGCTCATCGAGCGCGTTGGGGATCAGCAGCGTCCGTTTGGCCAGGGGGTCGACCAGCGTGGCGAGGGCCGGCGTGGATACCGTGACCATGTCGGCCAACCCGATCATGCTTTCGACCACGGCGGCCTTGGCTCGCAGCGCGGCGGCTTCGGGATGGTTGGGCGGTGGCGTCAGCAGATTGTCGTCGAGGTCATAGATCAGCCGCGCCCCAATGCGGTCCGCGTGCGCGGCGAGCGTTTCGGCGGCGCACGGCGTGGCGACCGCGTGTCTTTGCGTCACGATCAGATCGGCGCGATAGCGTGTCGCCGAGGCGGCATCGGCCACCGTGACCGTCAGGCCGGCGCCGGTGACCGGGTGGTCGAGCGGGCGCAACAGGCGGATATACGCGCAGGGCGTGAAGCCGCCCTGATCGAAGGTTTCCGGGATGACGACGACCGCCACCGATCCGTCTCGGCGGAGGTCGATATAGCCGCCGGACATGGGCCGCGGGCCCGATGGA
Source organism: Acetobacteraceae bacterium (assembly GCA_043785025.1). Lineage (GTDB taxonomy): Bacteria > Pseudomonadota > Alphaproteobacteria > Acetobacterales > Acetobacteraceae > Rhodopila. The sequence continues at coordinate 605 of JAYVXQ010000377.1, read as the reverse complement.
AAGGGTGTGGCAACCTTGGGCGGCGGCGTGACCTCGGGTGTTTCCCGCGCGGCGCGTTCGAACAGGGCCAGCCAGATCGCGGGGTCCAGCGTCGGAGGCTGAAGCCAGGTCAAATTCCGCCCCATCAGCCGTTCCGGGAAGGCGCCGATCGCCGTCGCAACGATCGGCAGGCCGGAGGCGATCGCGGCGGTCATCGTGTAGCTCCAGGTTTCCGGCCAGGCGGCGGGGAACCACAAAATGTCGGGCCGGTGGCGTTGCAGTAGGTCCGGCAGCGCGCCTTCTTCGTAGGCGCCGGTGATGGTCATGCGCGCGGCCGCGAGGTCAGGGAAACCCGGCTCGGTACAGCCCAGTACGATGAGGTCCAGGCGGGCCTTGGCGGCTGTTAGCGCGACCGACGCCACGATATCGGCGCCTTTATGCGCGGCGAGGGAGCCCAGTACCGCGACGCGGAGTTTTTTGCGCGGTTTGACCGGTTTTGGCGGGGGAAACGGAGGCGCGTGTTCATGCGGGGCCAGGACCGCGCGCTGATCCAGGCCGTAGCGGCGCAGCCGGTTCAGGCCGTCCGTACTGGGGGCGAACACATGATCGGCCAGATGAAACATCCA
>JAYVXQ010000376.1:0-3989 GCA_043785025.1 Acetobacteraceae bacterium | reverse complement strand
GGACCCGATCATCGATACCGGTCTGAAACGCCTGAGACGGCGTGACCTTCTCGCCACCGCCGCAACTCTCGCGACGGCGCCCGCCACCTCCTGGGCTGCCTCGCCGCCTGATAAGCTGAACTTCGTTGTATGGACCTATGGCGATATTTACACGAAAATATCGGCGAAATTCAAAGCGGATTGGGGAGTGACGGTCGATTCCACGATATCGTCGTTCAACGATCATCCCGCGAAACTCATGACGATGTATGGCGGCGGCGAGGCGATCGACGTGTCGCAGTCCTCGCCGTTTTCATTCCCCAATTTCATCAGCCAGGGACTGGTGGAGCCGCTGGACGACCTGCCCGGCGCGAAAGACTATCTCGCGAACCTGACCGACAGCGCGCGCCAGGTCGCGGTCTACGAGGGTAAGCTGATGGGTCTGCCGTATTTTTCCACGGTCTGGGTGTGGAATTATCACACCGATCTGATGGAGAAGGCGAAGTTCGAGCCGTTCACGACCTACGACCAGTTAATGGAGCAACTGCGCAAGGCGAAGAAGGATAAAATCGCGGAGTATCCGATCTTCTGGGTCGCCGGTGTCGGGTTGGAGCAATTGCCGGGCACCTGGTATCAAATGACCTGGAATCGCGGCGGCGTGTTCTTCGATAAGCAAGGCAATCATCAACTCGGCGCGGGCTCGATCGCGCGGGAAACGTTGAAGTGGTGGATGCAAACCTTCAAGGAGGAACTCGCCGATCCCGAGTCATTGAAAGCGCAATTCACCAGTTCCGCCAAGGCATTTGGCGCGGGGAAGAACCTGTATCGCGGTCCCAACCATCATTACGGGCTGAATATCGCCAACGATCCGGCGCAATCGCCCTCGGCGGGGAAGATCAAGGTGCATGGCTCGCCCGGTGACGGCAGGACGATCGGGGACAGCCACGTGTATTTCCTGTGTTCGGCGACCCGGAACAAGGAATGGGCCTGGAAATTATTGCAATATCTGGGCGGCAAGACCAAAGACGGCGAATACACCCAGGCGGAGACGCTGGCGCGCGGCGCGATGTTGGGCTCCGGGTACACCTCGGTGATGAAAAGCACCGCGATTTCCGAGGGCTGGAAACCGTGGGGCGATCCGGTGAAAATTCTCGAGATCTGGGATAAAGCGACCTATGTGGCCGAGGTCGTGCCATCGATCTATAAGCCCTGGCATTTTCCCTGGTCTGACCGGATCAATATCGAGGTGTCCAAGGCCCTCACCGGCCAGATCACCGCCGACGTCTGTTGCGATAACCTGATCGCCGCCATCAAGGATGTGCAAAAAGGTTGAACCGCATGGCGCCGTACCGCTTCGGGCGCGAATTATCGCCGCGCGTGCTGGCGGTGACGATGAACATCCCGACGCTGATCACGTTGACCGCGGTGCTGGCGTATCCGATTTTTTACGCGGCGTATTTATCGTTTCATAAAGTGTCGCTCGCCGAATTGCGGCGGGGCGTGTTTCCGTTCGTCGGTCTGGCGAATTACGAGCGGATTTTCTCCGATCAGCTGTTTCTGCTCGCGTTGAAAAACACGCTGATCTTCACCGGGTTTTCCGTCGCGATGGAGATCGTACTGGGCGTCGCGATCGCGCTGTTGATCAATCAAAACCATATCTGGTCGAGCAAGATCACCAAATTCCTGATCCTGGTGCCCTATGCCGTGCCGCCGATCGCCAACGGGTTGATCTGGTCGTTCATGTATAATGTGGATTTCGGCTTCCTCAACCGGATCCTGTTCACGACGGGGATGTCGCACAGCGCGATCGATTGGGCCGGCAATCCCGCGACCGCGTTGATCGCGGTGTCGATCCCCTATATCTGGCGCACGTTGCCCTTCGCCATCCTGCTGCTGCACGCGGCGCTGCAAGGTATCAGCCAGGATTACTACGAGGCCGCGTCGGTCGACGGCGCCGGCGCCTGGCAGCGGTTCTGGCACATCACCTTGCCGTTGTTGCGGCCCGTGATCGTTGTCATCCTGGTCTTGCGCACATCCTTCGCCTTCGCGGTGTTTGATGAGGTACTGGCGATAACCCAGGGCGGGCCGGGCGACGCGACATGGGTGGCGTCGTGGTACAGTTATAAGAAAGGCTTCGCCCCACCCTTCGACATCGGCGCGGGTGCCGCGTCGGCTTATGTGCTGGCGATCATCATCGGCATGTTCGCCATCGCCTATGTCGGTCTGATCTACCGCCGTCTGGGACAAGACGACGCATGACACGGCCCGGCCCCTGGACGAAAGCGGGACTGCACGCGGCGAACGCGCTGGTGATCCTGTTCTTTCTGCTGCCGTTGATCGCCGCGCTGTTCGGCGCGTTCCAGTCGGAAAAGAACCTGCACGCCGATACCCGCGGCCTGTGGCCGCCGGAATGGACGCTGGATAATTTCCGCGTGATCCTGTCCGGCGGGGCGCAGCGCGGTGCCGTGTTCGAACGCGCGACCTATCTGCCGGATAACATCAAGAAAATTCATTTCGCGCTGATCAACAGCACGATCATTTCACTGTCGGTCACACTGCTGACGCTGATTTTCGCTTCTTTGACCGCTTACACCGTCGCGCGGCTGCGGACACGGTGGGTAATCTGGCTGATGAACATCAACGTGTTCGCGCGGTTCGTTCCGGTGATCGTGTTGATGGTTCCGCTTTATGTCACGTTCCGCGGCATGGGACTGCTGAATTCGATCTGGGGCGTGATCATCGCGTTGACCGGATTTCTGCTGCCCTACGGGATCCTGATCCTGGCGCCGTATTTCGCGACGATTCCCCCGGAACTGGACGACGCCGCGCGGATCGACGGCTGCTCCCGGTTTTCGGTGTTTTTCCGCATCATCGTGCCGTTATCGACGCCGGCCCTCGCATCCTATGGCGCCATCGTCTTTGTCATCGCCTGGAACGATCTGTTGATCCCGCTGATCCTGAACAATCGCGCGGAGTTCATGACGTTACCGGTGATGATCGCCAGCCTGGTCGGCGATGTGTTCGTGTTCTTCAACCTGCTGATGGCGATTTGCCTGATCGCCCTGGCGCCGACCGTGATCCTGGTGTTGCTGTTGCGGCGGTTCGTGGTCCAGGGCCTGTCGGCGGGCGCGGTGAAGGGGTGACGGCAAGGCACGCGGTCATGAGGCCATGAAGATGCCGCCATTGGCATGCACGATCTGCCCGGTCATGAAGGCGGCTTTGTCCGACGCGAGGAACACGGCGACATGCGCGATATCCTCGGGCCGTCCCATGCGGCCAAGCGGCATCGTCGCCGCGCGCGCCAACAACTCCGCCTCGGTCGCGCCATAACGCGGTTGCGCGGTGTCGGTCAGGCCGGGCGCGATCGCGTTGACCCTGATCTGATACGGCGCCAGTTCGGTCGCCATGGCCCGGGTCAATGAAACGATGCCGCCCTTGCTGGCCGCGTAATGAACGCCGCGCGGCGAGGCCCCGAACATCGCCGAGGACGCGAGGCTGACGATGGCGCCGTGAATACCCTTTTCGATCATCGACCGCGCCGCCGCCTGCGCGCAGAAGCAACTGGCCTTGAGGTTGATCGCATGCACGAAGTCCCAGTCTTCGCCCGTCATGTCCAGGAACGGCACGCGCGGGAAGACGCCCGCGTTGTTCACCAGAATATCGAGCTTGCCGAACGCCGCGACCGTCGCGGCGACCAGTTTCGCCGGCGTATCGGACGCCGACACGTCGCCAGGGATCAATACGACACGGCGGCCAAGGGCGCGGATGGTGGCGGCCAGCGTTTCCGCCTCCGCGAGGCCATCGAGGTAATTGATCGCGACATCCGCGCCGTCACGCGCCATCGCGAGCGCGATCGCCGCGCCGATCCCCTGTTGCGCGCCGGTGATCAGGGCCACTTTTCCCGCGAGATCCGCCATCGATGTCTCCTTGCTTCACGCCGTCGCGTGAGGTTTTCGTGGTCCTGACTACAACGGCGGATTTCGGATCTGGCAAGGGCCGTGCCACGCCTC
>JAYVXQ010000375.1:0-4008 GCA_043785025.1 Acetobacteraceae bacterium | reverse complement strand
ATCGACGTCTACGAACGACTGCGCCGCGCCGGAATCTCCCTCAATGAAATCCATCACCGCGGCACATCGTGCGATTCAATAGATTTTGGGCGTCGCCTCAGTGGTTATTAAAGATTCGTTGCCTACCGATCGTAGAGAGTCTATTGCTGGCACAATCCACCGGCTACCACCGCCCCAACACTAAAATCGCCCCCCCGGCGATCAACCCCCAAAAAGCCCCACTCACGCCCAAAAACCCCACCCCCGAGGCCGTCACCAAAAACGTAACCACCGCCGCGTCCCGGCCCTCACCCTCCGCCACCGCCCCCAACAAAGCCCCCCCGAGAGTCCCCAACAAAGCCAACCCCGCGATCGCCTCGATCAAAACCGGCGGAGACACCGCGATCAACCCAACCGCGCCACCCGCCAGCACCCCAAACCCGCAATAAACCACCCCCGCCACCACGGCAGCCCAGTACCGCCGCGCGGGATCGTCACCCGCCCCAGGACCGGCGCACAACGCCGCCGTGATCGCCGCCAAATTCACCGCATGGCCGCCAAACGGCGCCGCCAGCAACGAAAACACCCCGGTCACCCGAAACAACGGACCTGGCGGCGGCGCATATCCATTCACCGCCAGCACCGCCATCCCCGGAATATTCTGCGACGCCATCGTTACCAAAAACAGCGGCACGCCCAGGCCGAGGGCCGCCGCGGCCGACCAAACCGGCGTCACCCCCTCGACCCCCGAAAACCACGTCACCCCGCTCACCGCGCCGCCCTGAAACCCCAACAGCACGACCATCACGAACACTGCCGCGGGCACCGCGTAAAGCCGCCGGAACCGCCACACCACAGCCCAAACCACGATGACCGGCAGCGCCAAACCCGGCTCCACCGCCACCGCCGTCACCGGCGCCAGGCACAAATGCAGCAACACGCCCGCCAGCATCGCGTTCGCGATCGGCGCGGGGATCGCCGCCACCGCCCGCCCCAACGGCCGCCACGATCCCGCCAGCACGATCAACACCCCGCTGACCAAAAACGCCCCCACCGCCGCCCCGAACCCGCCCGCGGGAGCGGTGGAGGACGCCAGCAAAGCCGCCCCTGGCGTCGACCACGCGATGCTGATCGGCTCCCGCCGCCACAGGCTCAACCCGATCGCGCACACCCCCATCGCCACCGACAGCGCCATCAACCCGGACGCCGCCTGCGAAGGCGTCGCCCCCATCGCCGTCAGCCCCTTCAACACGACCGAAAACGACGAGGCGAACCCGACAAACGCCGCCAGCACTCCCGCGAGGATCGTCGGGAGCACCTAACGATGCGCGATCGACACCGGCTCCCCCATTGGTTCGGCGGTCAGGAACCCGAGCCGATCGTCCTCCAGCACCAGGCACGTCATCTCCCCGCCGAACACGGCACCGGTATCGATGGCGATGCGATTATGGCGGATCACCGGCGCCTTGACCGGGGAGTGGCCGTGCACCACCACCGCGCCGAAATCCTGTTCCGAATACAGAAAGGGTTGCCGCATCCGCAGCAGATCGTCCCGCGCCTGATCCTCCAGCGCGACTCCCGGCCGCACCCCGCCATGAACGAACACGTACCCGCTTTCGCGATGCATCAACGTGAGGTTCTTCAGGAACGCGACATGCGAGTCCGGCACATGCCGCCGCCAGGTATCGCGCGGTTGCTCGGGATCGGCGCCGTAACTGGTCAGCGACGGCCGCCCGCCGGTGAACAGCCAATCGGTCGCCGCCGCGCGCTCCCCGGCCAATGCCTCGATCATGGTGTTCTCGTGATTGCCCATCAGGTTCACCATCTCGGTCCCCGGGATCGGTGAGCCATTCACCAGCCGCGCGATCACACCGCGGGTATCGACCCCGCGATCCACATAATCGCCAATGTGCAACAACAACGCCGATCCGATCGGCCGCCGCGCCAGATCCTCCTGAATTTTATCGTGCAAGGCCGTCAATTGCGCGGCGCATCCATGAATATCGCCGATGGCATAGACACGGCGGCCGGGAACCATGCGCGCGGGCGCGGGGGAGAGTTCGATCATGACTCAATCGGCTATCAGCCCATCGGGGTCACAGGCAAGGGCACACACGCTCTCTGGACGCCACCACCCGACCCGGCGCAGGCTGGCGCCATGCTGAGACTGTTCCTGTGCGCCCTGCTGCTATCCGCCTCGCTGGCACGCGCCCAAACCCCGTCGTTACGCGTGGGACTGCAATCCGCGTTCGTGGTCGATCCGCATGTGCTGTTCATCGGCCCCAACATGGCCGCCGCGCGCCATCTGTATGACAGCTTTGTCGGCAAGGACGAGGACGCGAGATGGACCCCGTCGCTCGCCACCTCCTGGCGCCAGCTCGACGCGTTGACGTGGGAGTTTTCGTTACGTCCCAACGTCCGCTTCAGCGACGGCGCGCCGTTCACCGCCGATGACGTCACCGCCAGCGTGAAGCGCATTCCGGCCTTGCCGAACAATCCCGGCCCCTACACGACCAATTTGCGCACCATCACCAGCGTGACCGCGATCGACCCGTTGACGATCCGCGTCACGACCGACCGCCCCAACCCGCTGCTGCCTGGCCAGTTCACCAACGTTTTCATCCTGGCCAAATCCGCCGTAAACGCCCCGCCCGAGGCGTTCAGCGCGGCCCAAGCCACCATCGGCACCGGCCCGTTCCGCCTGATCTCGTTCCGCTATGGCGACATCGCCGACCTCGAACCCAATCCGTTTTATTGGGGCCCCGCCTCTCCCTGGAAGCATGTCCGCCTGCGGGTCATCGGCAACGACGCGGCGCGGGAGGCGGCGTTACTGTCAGGCGACCTCGATCTGATCGAGAACGTTCCGCCCGACGATGTCGCCCGCCTGCGCGCCACGCCTGGCATCGCGGTGTTCTCCCGTCCCGCCGACCGCGTCGCTTTCCTGCTGCCGAATGTCGCGCGCGACAGCTTGCCCTTGCTGACGGATCGGCAAGGCAAACCGCTCGCCGCCAATCCCTTCCGTGATCTTCAGGTGCGTCAGGCGCTGTCGCTGGCGCTGGATCGCAACGCGCTGGTCGATCGCGCGCTGTCCGGCCAGGGTGCGGCGACGATGCAACTGGTGCCCGAGGGGTTCGGCGGTTGGGATCCCAAGGTTACGGTGCCCATGCAGGACACCGCCAAGGCACGCGAGAAACTGGCGGCGGCCGGCTACCCCGACGGGTTCGGCCTGACCATCGCCTGCCCCAATGATCGCTGGGTTGCCGATGCCCGCGTCTGCCAGGCAATCGCGCAAATGCTGTCCCGCGCCGGTTTCAGCATGAAGGTCGAAACGATGCCCGGCAGCGTGTTCTTCCCCCGCTCCCGCGTCGGCAGGAACGAATGGCCGCTGATTTTGTACGAGCTGTCGTTGTCGTCGTTGCGCGACGGCCAATATATTTTGCAACTGTCCGCGCAAACCCACGACAACACGCGCGGCATCGGCGACAGCAATCGCGGCGGCTTCTCCGATCCCGAACTGGACCGGATTATCGAAGCCGCGGTGGTCCTCTCCGGCCCCGGCCGCGACCCCGCCATCCGCGAGGCATTAGCCGAAGCCGTCACCAGATTGGGAATAATCCCGATGTACGTGGAACCCACGATCGCCGCGACCCGCGGCGGGGTGGTGTATCGACCCCGACTAGATCAGCAACTGGTCGCGACCGGTGCCACCCCAAAATAACGGCGGTCCAGGGACCCGGTCCCCGGCGGGGCGTGGGGCAGCGCCCCACAACACTTTTCAGGAGAATTTGAAATGCTCGACAACCCCCCACTCATCACCATCCACCGCGCCTTCCAACGTCCGGCCGCAAGCCTGATCGAAGCCTTCCGAGGCGCCCAAACCTCCCACCTCGCCGACGCGATGGACGGCAGAGGCGCCCTGGATTACCAGATTAAACCCGTCGATCCGGCGAACGCGCGTTTCGTGGGACCAGCGCTGACGGCCTTCGCCTATCCCGCGGATGTGCTGGCGGTATTCGCCGCACTGTCGGA
>JAYVXQ010000374.1:0-4011 GCA_043785025.1 Acetobacteraceae bacterium | reverse complement strand
ACGCGCGCTTCGTCGGACCAGCGCTGACGGCCTTCGCCTATCCCGCGGATGTGCTGGCGGTATTCGCCGCACTGTCGGAGGTTCAACCAGGCGATGTCATCGTTTGCGCCAATGACGCCTTCACCGGTACCGCCGTGATCGGCGATCTGGCGGCGGGGATGATGAAAAACGCCGGCGCGGCCGCCTTCGTCACCGACGGCCTGGCGCGCGACACCGCCGGGATCGTCGCCGCCGGCCTGCCGTTATTTTGCCGCGGCATTCAACCGAATTCCCCTGCCATGAACGGCCCAGCGGTTGTCGGTGCCCCCATCACATTGGGCGGGGTTTACGTGAGGCCTGGCGACATCATCGTGGGCGACGCTGACGGCGTCGTCGTGATCCCCGCCGATCGTTGCGAAATAGTTCTGGAACGCCTGACCCGCATCCGCGAGGCCGAGCGCCGCGCCGAGGCCCGCGTCGCCGCCGGTGCGACCATGTCCGACGCGGCCAGAGCGTTGATTGAAAAAGCGACGATTATCGGGTGATCGTCACCGTCCAGTCCAGTTCGGCGGGCGTTTTTCGATGAATGCCTGACGCCCTTCGGCCGCGTCCTCGGTCAACGCCAAAGTCCCGATCTGCGCCTCCATGAACGCCGCCGCCTGATCGAAATTCATGCTTTCCGTCTGCCGCATGGCGTATTTCCCGCGCCGGATCGACGTTGGGCTTTTATCCAGCAACCGCGCCACCAGCCAATTGACTTTCGCGTCCAGTTCCGCCGCCGGAACGACATAATTCAGCAGGCCCAGTTCCAAGGCTTCCGCGGCGGAGATCGGTTCGCCGGTCAGCGCCATTTCATACAGCTTCCGATACGGGATCAACCGTTGCAGAACCGCCATGATCATCATCGGAAACACGCCGATCTTCACCTCGGGCATGCCAAAAATCGCGTGATCCGACGCGATCGCCATGTCGCACATCCCCAGCATGCCCATCCCGCCCGCCATCGCGTGACCATTCACCCGCGCGATCAACGGCAATGTCAGATCGCGCGCCTGCTTCATCAACCCGACGAAGGGAATGCCGATTTTGGAATAATCATATTTGAAGGACCCCGAGCCCGCCGACAGATCCGCCCCCGCGCAAAACGCCCGATCGCCGGCACCCGTTAGCACGACCGCGCGGATCGCCGGATCGGCGGAGGCCGCGCTCAAACCTTCCTGGATCCCGAACACCACGTCATCGTTCATCGCATTGCGACGTTCCGGCCGGTTAATGGTAATCCATTGCACCGCGCCACGCTTTTCCAGCAGAACCTGGCTCATGAGCGGAACTTCGTCAGGCTGCCGCCATGCATCACCTTACCGGGCAAGGGATGGCCGACGATGGTTTCCGCCATCCGCGCGCATTCGATCAGGGCATCCAGATCGACTCCGGTTTCGATGCCCATTTCCTCGGCCATGAACACCAGATCCTCCGTGCAAATATTCCCCGCCGCACCGGCATGACCGGCGAACGGACACCCGCCCAGACCGGCACAGGAACTGTCGAAACTCGCGATCCCCATTTGCAACCCCATCAGTGCGTTCGCCATCCCGGTGCCCCGCGTATCGTGCAAATGCAACGCCAGTTTCAGATCCGGCCATTTCTCCCGAATGGCCCCCACGACCCGCTGCACCCCGGACGGCGAGGCCCACCCGACCGTATCCGCGATCCGCACCCGATCCAGTTCGATCCCGTATTCATCCGCCAGAGTTAAAAGTTCCCCGACACAATCGCGCACTGTTTCCGGCGCGATCGCGCCCTCGAAATTGCAACCAAACGCGGTCATCACGATCGCGGATTCAACGGGGATTCCGCGCTCGCGGAAAAAATCGAGTTGCCTGCGCTGCTCGACCAACGTCTCCGCGTTATCCTTATTGGTGTTGTGAATCGAGAACGTGTTCGACGTGCTCATTTGGATTCCGCCGGTGATATGCAACGGCGTTTGCACCGCGCGCTCATACCCGCGCAAATTCAGCGCGATGCCGGTGTAGAGCACATCCGGCCGCTGGCGGATGGTTTGCGCGACCTCGACCGCGTCGGCCATCCCCGGCACGCGGCGCGCGTCGACGAACGAGACGCATTGCACGTCATGCAGGCCGGTCTCCGCCAGCGCCTCACAAAATCGCACTTTATCCGCGGTGCTGATCGGTCCCGCCTCAATCTGGAACCCCTCGCGCGGGCCTTCCTCATGGATCTCGATGCGTTTGGGCAAATCGGACATGGCTTCCCTCCGTGGGCGTTGGCGCCATAATGGCCCGAGAAACGCCCGGAGGAAATCCATGCTTGCCCAGAGGACATCCATGCTTGAAGGCATTCGCGTCCTGGAACTCGGTCAGGTCCTGTCGGCCCCCTTCGCCGGCGCGATATTCGCCGATCTGGGCGCCGAGGTCCTGAAAATTGAGCGCGTCGAGGGCGGCGACGATGCGCGCCGCATGGGACCAGATTTCCGTCACGGCGACTCGCTGACGTTTCACATGGTTAACCGTAACAAATCCTCCGTCGCCCTCGATCTGAAATCCCCCGGGGGCATGGCGGATTTCGAACGCCTCGCCGCCAGCGCCGACATTCTCATTCACAATCTCAGACCAGGGGCCGCCGAAGCGTTGGGATTGGGCGGACCCGAAATGACCGCGCGGCATCCCCGCCTGATTTATTGCGCGATCTCCGCCTTCGGCCATATCGGCCCGATGAAAGACCGGCCGGGCTACGAGCCGCTGATCCAGGCCTATAGCGGCCTGTCCAGCACCAATGGCGGCCCCGACGATCCGCCGATGCGCATGGGTGTCGCGGTCTGCGATCAGGGCACCGGCATGTGGATCGTGATCGGCGCTTTGGCCGCTTTGCAACGCCGCCAGCACAGCGGAACCGGCGCCATCGTCACCGCCTCCTTGCTTGAAACCGCCCTCGTCTGGGCTGCCCAACGCGGCGACGCCTGGGTCAACGAGGGCACGATGCCGCCGAAACACCGCTCCGGCCATCCATCCCTCGTGCCTTATGAGGCGTTCGAGGCCAAGGACGGGCCCTTCATCATCTGCTGCGGCAACGATCGCCTGTTCGCCAAACTCGCCGCCGCCCTGGGCCAACCCGCATGGGCTGACGACGATCGTTTCGCCGCCAACCGCGCCCGTCTCCAGCATAAATCCACCCTTCTGGTGCTGATGGCCGAGATCCTGCGCACCCAACCGCGCGCCGTCTGGATCGAGCGTCTGGAAGCCGCCGGCGTCCCCGCCGCCCCCATCAATACCCTGCCCGAGGCGCTGGCCGAACCGCAATCCCAGGCCCTGGCCATCTTGCAACCCGTGCCGGACGAGGATTTCCGCCTGACCGGCACCCCGCTCTCGTTCAACGGCGAACGGCCCGCCATCCGCTCCGGCGCGCCGCGATTGGGCGCGGGAACCCAGGCCGCTTTGGCGTCCGTGCGCCGCTGACGTAAGATCGCGCGCGAAAATGGAGATGCTCATGCCCGGCCCGTTGCACGGCTTCAGAATTGTCGACCTGACCTCCATGATCTCGGGCCCGCTCGCCACGATGATCCTGGCCGATCAGGGTGCCGACGTGATCAAAGTCGAAAACCCCGACGGCGGCGATCACACCCGTGCGGCGAACAACCGCCGCGGCGGATTCTCGGCCGGGTTCCTGAACAATAATCGTAACAAACGCTGCATCGCCCTCGATCTGCGCGATCCCGCCGCCAAGGACGCGCTGAAACGCCTCGTCGCCACCGCCGACGTGTTCGTGCAGAATTTCAGGCCCAACGTGATCGAGCGGATGGGTCTGGGCGAGGCCGATTTGCGCGCGATCAAACCCGATCTGATCTATGTCTCCATCAGCGGTTTCGGCGAAACCGGTCCTTACGCGGGCAAACCGGTCTATGATCCGCTGATCCAGGGTGTGTCCGGTCTGGCATCGATCCAGGCCGGTTCGGACACGGAACGGCCGCGCCTCGTGCGCACCATCGTGCCGGATAAAATGACCGCGATCATGGCATCA
>JAYVXQ010000373.1:0-12737 GCA_043785025.1 Acetobacteraceae bacterium | reverse complement strand
CCACCGGCCAGGCGTTCACCGAGGCGGCGATCGGCATGACGTTGGCGACGCGCGATTTGATGAGCGATCTGCGGTCGGCGGGACAGATCACCGGCGGGCCGCGACCGTTCACCGCGCGCGACCGATCCGCGTTCCTGTCGGCGCTGGATCTGGCGATGAACCGGCTGCGCCGCGCGGGTCACCGGCCAGCGTGACGGGACGGGTTGGCGCGATCCCAGGGTGATCTGGGGGGAGGCGTTGGCGAAAGTCATTCGATTTTCCGTCGCCAGGGGCTGAAAACCCGCCCTCTCGACCTGTCCGCCGGGATCGCCTACCCTGTTGGGGATAGCCGTCACGGAGGCACTCGTGCTCCGGTCCGGTGGGACGCAAAACCAGATATTGGGAGCTATAATGTCAGGTCTTACTTACTCCGCCCCCACCTCGGTGGACGATGCGGTAAAACTTCTCGCCGGGTCCTCCGGTCTCGCGAAGGTCCTCTCCGGTGGGACCGATCTGTTGGTGCAGCTGCGTTCCGGCCGGTTGAAACCGGATATGATCGTCGACACCAAGAAAATTCCGGGCATCATGGATATTCGCGAAGAGGGCGGCGCGCTGATCGTCGGCGCGGCGACTCCTGGCGCGGTGGTTGAGGCGCATGCCGGCATGAACGCCGCCTGGCCGGGCGTGGTCGAGGCGTTGGATCTGATCGGTTCGACGCAGGTGCAGGGTCGTTGCTCGCTCGCGGGTAATTTGTGCAATGCCTCGCCGGCCGCTGATTCGGTTCCCGCGCTGTACGCCGCCGGCGCGACGGCGGTGATCGTGGGGTCGAAAGGCCGGCGCGAAATTCCGGTCGAGCAGGTTCCGGCGGGTCCGGGACGCACGACTTTGGCGAAGGACGAATTCATTCTTGAATTCAAATTCCCGAAGAAGGCGGCGCGGTCCTCGGACGCGTATCTGCGGTTCATTCCGCGCACGGAAATGGACATCGCGGTCGTCGGTTGCGCGATCAGCGTGACGTTGGACGAAAAGGGCGTGTGCACCGCGGCGCGGGCGTCGTTGGGCGCGGTGGCGCCGACCGTTCTGCTGGTGAAAGAAATGTCGGACGCGCTGATCGGGCACACGCTCGATGACGCGACGCTGGCGAAACTCGACGCGGCGGCGCAGGCCGCTTGCAAACCCATCAATGACAAGCGCGGAACGATTGAATACCGCACGAAGATCGCCGGGGTGCTTGCTCGCCGTGTGGCGAAAATCGCCTTCGATCGCGCCGCCGGCAAAACCGTGAAAGCTCACTGAACCATGGCAAAGACATACGTTTCCACGACGATCAACGGCGAAGTCGCCGAGTATCTGTGTGAGCCGCAGCAGACCCTTCTGGATGTGCTGCGCGATGTGGTGGGCCTGACGGGCAGCAAGGAAGGCTGTGCGTCCGGTGACTGTGGCGCCTGTTCGGTGCTGGTGGATGGCACTTTGGTTTGTTCGTGCCTGGTTCTGGGCGTCGAGGCCGAGGGCAAGTCGATCCTGACGGTCGAGGGTGTCGCCAATGGCGAGAAACTGCACCCGGTGCAGCAGAAATTCCTGGAGCACGCGGCGCTGCAATGCGGGTTCTGCACCCCCGGTCTGATCGTCGCATCCAAGGCGCTGCTGGATTCCAATCCGAATCCGACGGAGACTGAAATTCGTTACTGGCTGGCCGGTAATCTGTGCCGTTGCACGGGTTACGATAAGATTATCCGTGCCGTGCAGGATGCCGGCGCCGTCATGCGAGGGGAGGCCGCGTAACATGAACTATATCGACACAAACCTTAAAGTCGTCGGAACCCGGCCGATCCGTCCCGATGGCGTCGACAAGGTCACGGGCCGCGCGATTTACGCCGCCGACACGCGCGCCTCGGGCATGTTGTGGGGCAAGATCCTGCGCTCGCCGCACGCGCACGCGCGGATCGTTTCGATCGACACGTCCAAGGCCGAAAAGCTGACGGGTGTGCAGGCGGTGGTGACGGCGAAGGATTTCCCGGAAATCGTCAGTGAAGAGGCGTTCGTCGGCGAAGGTCCGATGAATTTCCGCGATCTGTCCGATAATGTCATGGCGCGCGCCAAGGTGTTGTATGAAGGTCATGCCATCGCCGCCGTCGCGGCCACGACACAGGCGATCGCCGACGCCGCGCTGGCGTTGATCGAGGTGAAGTACGAAGTGCTGCCCTTCGTCATCGACGTCGATGAAGCGATGGCCGCCGACGCCCCGGTGCTGCATGACGGCATGTTCACCGCCGGCATGAACCCGAAGCCGACGAAAGCCTCGAATATCGCGAAAATCGTGACATTCAAGAAGGGCGATGTGGAAGCGGGCTTCAAGACCGCCGATGTTATCTTCGAGGGCACGTATACCACGAAGCCGGTGCATCAGGCGTATATCGAGCCGCATGCGTGTCTCGCGACCTATGGCTCGGACG
The DNA here is from genome assembly GCA_043785025.1 of Acetobacteraceae bacterium. GTDB lineage: Bacteria > Pseudomonadota > Alphaproteobacteria > Acetobacterales > Acetobacteraceae > Rhodopila. The sequence goes on along the minus strand of JAYVXQ010000373.1, from coordinate 10,305 downwards.
GGCAGATCTCGATCCACAGCTCCAGCCAGGGCCACTTCATGGTTCGGGCCTATACGGCGAAGCTGTTGGGCATCGACATGGCCAACATCCGTTGCACGCCGGCGGAAATTGGCGGCGGGTTCGGCGGCAAGACGCTGATTTATTTGGAGCCGGTGGCGGTCGCGCTGTCGCGCAAATCGGGTAAATCGGTGAAGATGCAGATGACGCGGGAAGAAGTGTTCCGCGGCTCGGGCCCGACCTCGGGCGCGTCGATGACGGTGAAAATCGGCGCCAAGAAAGACGGCACGATCGTCGCGGCACAACAGGTGTTGAAGTTCCAGGCGGGGGCTTACGCCGGTTCGCCGATCGGGCCGGGCTGCATGTGCGGCTTCGCGCTGTATGACATCGAGCATATTGATGTCGTCGGTTACGATGTCGTCAGCAACCGTCCGAAGGTCGCGGCCTATCGCGCGCCGGGCGCTCCGATCACGTCCTTCGCGGTGGAAAGCGCGTTGGATGAGGTCGCCGATTTGATCGGCGTCGATCCGTTGACGTTGCGTGAGAAGAACGCGGCCAGAAACGGCACCAAGACCCATTACGGCGTGACCCACAGCAATATTGGGTTCGAACAGGTCCTGGCCGCCGTGAAGACTCACCCGCACTGGAAGTCTCCGGTGAAGGCTGGTCAGTCGCGTGGTTTGGCGTGCGGCTTCTGGTTCAACATCGGTGGCGAGTCCTCGGCGACGGTTCATATCAACGAGGATGGATCGGTGTCGGCGGCGACGGGCAGCCCGGATGTCGGCGGCTCCCGCGCGTCGATGGGCATGATGGTGGCTGAGGTTTTGGGCATCGACGTGTCGAAGGTGCGCACGACGGTGGCGGATACCGCGTCGATCGGCTTCACGTTCCTGACGGGCGGGTCTCGGGTGACCTTCGCGACGGGCATGGCGGTGACGCAGGCGGCGGAAAAGATCGTTGAGGATCTGAAGAAACGCGCCTCGATGATCTGGGAAATTCCCGCTGACGCCGTTGAATGGAAAGACGGCAAGGCGTATCCGGCCGGTTCCAACGCGGGTGCGTTTGAGCCGTTGGATCTTCCGGCGATCGCCATGAAAGCGGCGAAGACCGGCGGTCCGATCAATGCCGAGGTTTCGGTCAACGCGCAGGGCGCGGGTGCGGGTTTCGGCGCCCATATCTGTGACGTGACGGTCGACAAGGAAACCGGTCATGTCACGATCGAACGTTACACGGCCGTGCAGGACGTGGGGAAGGCGATCCACCCCAGCTATGTGGAAGGTCAGATCCAGGGCGGCGCGGTGCAGGGCATCGGTTGGGCCTTGAACGAAGAGTATATCTACAACGGCAAGGGGCAGATGGAGAATCCGGGCTTCCTGGATTATCGTTGCCCAGTGGCATCGGATTTACCGATGATTGAGGCGGTTTTGGTGGAGGTGCCTAATCCGCGTCATCCATTCGGGGCGCGCGGCGTGGGCGAAGTGCCGATCATTCCGCCGATGGCGGCGATTGGAAACGCCATCCGCCGCGGCACCAACGTTTCGATGTATCATCTGCCGATGTCTCCGCCGAAAGTTCTGGCGGCCATCAACGCGGCCGGAAAATAACACCGGTTGCCCAAAGTCGTTCTCGCGTCGGGCGGGTCTTGCCACCAGTTCACCGGTGGTGAGACCGAGTTCGATGTCGAGGCGACGACGTTTCGCCGGCTCATTCTGGAACTCGATCGACGGTTTCCGGGCCTCGGCCAGCAGGTCGAGGAGAGCATGGCGATCGCCATCGACGGCGAGATTTTTCAGGACGCTTATCATATCGAATTGAAGCCGGGCAGCGAGATCGTTTTGATCCCGAAAATTGGCGGCGGGTGAGGTTAGAGCGGTTTCCGATCGCTTTGGCTCACGGGACCCGCTCTAAATATTTGTTTTAGCGAGCATCTTTATCCGATCAGGTGTGGCCACCTGATCGGATAAAGATGCTCTGGGCCCGGAAGCGCCGCGAGGATAATCATGATCGACCGGATCGCCGTCGCTCGTCCGTCCGTCCTGTTGTGGGACTGGGACAATACGCTCGTGGATGGCTGGTCTGGCATCACGGCGGCGTTGAACGCGGCGTTCGTGGCCTTTGATAAGCCGCTGTGGACCGTCGAGGACACCAAATCACGGGTCCGGGTGGCGTTGAAGGAGAGCTTCCCGGTGATGTTCGGTGACGCGTGGGAGCTGGCGCGCGACATTTTCTATGCGCGGTTTCAAAGCGACCATTTGGACCATGTGGCGCCGATGGCGGGGGTCGAGGACGTTCTGCGAATCGGAGCGGCGTGGCCGATGGGCGTGGTGTCCAACAAAGCCGGTACCTATTTGCGGGCGGAGGTCACGCATCTGGGATGGGATCGTCACTTCGGGCCGGTGATCGGGGCCGGGGACGCGACGCGGGACAAGCCGGATCCCGCCCCGATTTTGCTGGCGCTGGAGCGCATGGGGCTCGGCGCCTCGCGGTCGGTTTGGTACATGGGCGATACGGCGTTGGACATGGAAGCGGCCAAGGCGGCGGGGGTGACCGCGGTTCTGGTGGGTGACGCTGGTCATGATGGGGGTGTTGAACACGCGGCACCGCATCTCCATGTGCTTTCGGCTCATGAACTGTCAGCATGGCTGAAAAGCTTGGCGTAACAGCGATGTTGCGCTAGCGTGCATGGGTCGGTGGTCCCGCCAGGATCCATCGGGATAACAAGAACAGGCACCTCTCAACTCGCGCCGTCGTGGACGGGGCATAGGAAGGACCATGCAAATGGCCACTGAAAAAGCGCAGAATGTTCAGGACGTGTTTCTGAACCACGTGCGGAAAAGTAAAACACCGGTGACAGTGTTTCTGGTGAACGGGGTCAAATTACAGGGTATCATCACCTGGTTCGACAATTTCTCGGTTCTTCTGCGGCGCGACGGTCACACCCAGCTGGTTTACAAACACGCGATCAGTACGGTGATGCCGGGCGCCCCGATTCAGCTGTTTGACGCCACGAAGGTCGAAAGTGGCGCCATGGCCTCGTCGCCCGCGCGGGAGATGAGTGCCGCGGACAGCGCGGAGTAGAGCGGTCGAAAACCGGTCTAATGAGTAGTTTTAGCGAGCATCTTTATCCGATCAGGTGTGGCTACCTGATCGAATGATGCTCTGAGCCTCTGGAGTTGAAACCTATCGGGACTGAACCATCGGACGGGCAACGGCGGCCAAAGGGTGAGCATCGCGGAAGCGGTGGCCCCACCCGGGCCGCCGTTATCTTGCCATGGGATCGCCCGCGGGAGCGGGACGCGGATGAGCCGAATGGCCCCATCGCGTCGCGCGCCGCCGACGCCCGGCTGGAAGAAGCGGTTGGTTTGGCCGCCGCGATCGGGCTCGTGATCGTGCACCGCGGCGTGCTGCCCCTGCGCGCGCGCAGGCCCGCGACGTTATTGGGTTCGGGTCAGGTCGAGATGTTGGGCCAGATGATCACGCGGCATGAGGTCGATGTGGTCATTGTGGACAGCACCCTGTCGCCGGTGCAGCAGCGCAATCTGGAACGCGCCTGGACTTGCAAGGTCATCGACCGGACCGCGCTCATTCTGGATATTTTTGGGGAGCGCGCCGTCACCAGGGAAGGCGCGCTGCAGGTCGAACTGGCGCATTTGGCCTATCAACGCTCCCGCCTCGTTCGCTCCTGGACCCATCTTGAGCGGCAGCGTGGCGGTTTTGGGTTCCTCGGCGGTCCCGGCGAGACGCAGATCGAGGCGGATCGGCGGTTGATCGATGAGCGGCTGGTGCGTTTGCGCAAGGAATTGCAGCAGGTGCGGCGGACCCGCGGTCTGCATCGCGGTGCGCGCAAGCGGGTGCCGTTCCCGGTGGTGGCGCTGGTTGGCTATACCAACGCGGGAAAATCGACGCTGTTCAACGCGTTGACGGGCTCGGCTGTGGTGGCGCGGGATCAGTTGTTCGCCACGCTGGATCCGACCATGCGCGGGCTGCGCCTGCCCTCCGGGCGCCGGGTGATCCTGTCTGACACGGTGGGGTTCATCAGCGAGTTGCCGCACGAACTGGTGGACGCGTTTCGCGCCACGCTGGAAGAAGTCGCGGAAGCCGATCTTATTCTGCATGTCCGCGACGCGGCGCATCCGGATACGACGTCACAGCGGGCCGACGTGATCAGCGTGCTGACGGAGATGGAGCGGGACGGCACGCTGGACGAAAACTGGCGCGGCCGGGTGATCGAAGTGTTGAACAAAGCCGACCTGATGGGCGGGGTGGCGGCGGTGTCGACCCGGGGTGGGTCGGTCGCGGTGTCGGCGATCACGCAAGAGGGGCTGCGGGCTTTGTGCGAGGCGATCGACCGGCATATCGCCGCCGGTATGGAGACCGCGGATTACGCGATCGTGCCGTCCGACGGGGCGCGGCTCGCGTGGCTGTATGAGCATGGCGAGGTCATAGACCGGCGGGATACTGACGACACGGTGCATGTGACGGTGCGGCTGTTGCCCGCCGATCGTGCGCGGTTCGAACGTCAGGCATGAAAATCGGCGCGTTGGGGATTGTGGCGGATGTGTTGCGGGACGCGGCGCGCGCCGAGATCATGCCGCGGTTTCGCAATCTGGCCGAAGGCGCGGTGCGGATGAAAACCGGCCCGCTTGATCTGGTCACCGAAGCCGATGAAGCGGCGGAACTCCGCATCACCGCGGCGTTGCGGCGGGAATTTCCGGGTTGCGTCGTGATCGGCGAGGAAGCGGCCAGCGCCAATCCGGCCTTATTGCACGAGCTGCCAGGCGCGGATTTGGCGTTCGTCATCGATCCCGTCGATGGCACCGCCAATTTCGCCGCTGGTCTTCCGCTGTTTGGGGTGATGGCGGCGGTGTTCCGGCGGGGAGAGATCATCGGCGCGGTGATCCACGATCCGGTGGCGGACGACTCGGCGCTCGCGTTGCGGGGGCAGGGTGCGTGGATCGAGAGGCCGGACGGACAGCGGCGGGACATGCGGGTCGCGGCACCGGTGTCAATGGCGGCGGAGATGGGGGGCAATGTCTCGTGGCGGTTCCTGCCGGAGCCGATGCGCGCCCAGGTATGCGGCCGGTTGGGGCGGATGGCGGCATGCTGGGATTACCGGTGCTCGGCGCATGTGTATCGCATGACGGCGTCGGGGCACGGGCATTTCATTTTCTATTACCGGTTATATCCCTGGGATCATGCGCCGGGGTGGCTTCTGCATCGGGAGGCCGGGGGATATTCCGCGCGGTTCGATGGCAAGGCGTATGATCCGGCCGATATTTACAGCGGGCTGATTCTGGCGCCGGATCGGGCGGGGTTTGAGGCCGTCCGCGCGGCGTTGCTGGACTGAACTGGATGAGCGGATACGAAACCGGAGCGATCGGGATCATCGGGGGTGGCGTGATCGGGGTGACTACGGCGGTCACTCTGCGGTTACTGGGTTACCAAACGATTTTGTACGCGCGCGTGCGGCCGTCTTTCGCGCCGGGCGTTACACGGCCCGCCGGTTTCGCGACCTTGCACGCGGCGGCCTCGGTGCTGCCGCATTCCGTCTCGTCCCCGAAGGTTGAGGCCTGGACGTCGGTATCCCAGGCGTTTTTCCGCGCTTTGTGGTTTCGCGGCTGCTGTGGCGTGCGGCGCCAGACGCATTATGAGGTGTTCGAGGATAAGGTGGCCGTGCCGCCTTCCTATGCCGGAAGTGTCGAGGATTTCACCGCCCTGGACGGCGGACATAGTCCAAAACGCTCGGGCGTGGACGATGTATATGGCTGGAAATTCAATGCGTTCTTCTGCGAGGCTGGGGACTACATCGATTTCTTGTATGGATTTTACGCGGCCCTTGGCGGACAGATGCTTGACCCGCCGGGAGACGGGTCGTTGCCGGATTATTGGTCCGCGGGCCATGTGTGTCTGGTGAACTGCGCGGGCCTCGACGCGTATGCGCTGTTGGCCTCGGCGGCGGCGGATCCGTCGTATCGTGATGAGCCGGATGACGGGACATTCGAGCGGTTGATGGATCCGGTTCCCGCCAAACTCATTCGCGGCCACACGCTGCGCATCGACCTTGGACTGGTGCCGGAGGGGGAGGTTTTTTCTTATAATTACAAACCGGTCGTGGGTGTTTATCAGACGGAGCGGGGCCTGCCCGCCGATGTGTATTGTTACCCCAGGGCCGAGTCGTGGTTGTTGGGTGGCAGCCGTCAGGAGGGGCTTCTGGATGATCGCGGCGTTTGGGTGGGCGAGGAGACCAGCGGTGAGGTGATCCCGTTTGCGGCCGCGACCGGCGACCCGATTCTTATCCCCGCCGCGATCTGGCGTTTGAACGCGGATCTGCTGTCGGGGATGACGCAAGGCCGGTTGGATCTGGAGCGGCTGGTCCGCGATGAGGCGTCGATTGTCGCGCCGGGGATTGGTTATCGTTTCGTGCGTGATTCGCCGACCGACAGCGTGCGTGTCAGCGCCTCGCGCGCGCGATACGCCGGTGCGGCCCGGTATATCTTGCATAATTATGGCCATGGCGGGTCGGGCTACACGCTGTCCTGGGGCTGTGCGGCCGATATCGCGCGGATGATCGGGCCAATCATGGGGCCGCCGTTGGGCGCCGATCGGATGATGTGGCCGCGGTTTTCGATCGGGCATGGGGCGACGGCGCGCCTGTTGAGCCGGTTGCTCGGGTCCGGCGCGGTTTAGCCTCGCGCCCACAGGATCGCGGCGCGCGCCAGCGAATCGATCGTATCGATGACGGGAACCCGCGGCCCGTCCGAAGGTCCGGCCTGTATGCCTAAGGGAATTTCCGTGCAGCCGAGAACGACCGCGGTGGCACCGCGCGCGGCGAGGCTGTTCACGACCTCGACCAGCGGCGGATAGGCCTCGGCCAGGCGATTGACCTTCACGGCGGCGATGGCGGGCAGCACGAGGCGCCGCATTTCATCGTCATCCGGCACGAGGCAGTCCCAGCCCAATGTCGCGAGGCGATCCTGATACAGCCGCATCGCGAGGGTCGGCACGGTGCCCATGAGGCCGATGGTTCCGCGTGGAATCCCGGCCCGCGCCAGATCGGCGGCGGCGGCGTCGACGATGTGCAAGATCGGCACGCCGGCGGCTTTTTCCATCGGCTCATACCAGGCATGGGCTGTGTTGCAGGCGATGACGATCGCTCCGCATCCCGCGCGCCGAAGTCCGTCGACGCCGCGCAGCAGGGCGGGCAACGGATCCTCGCCGTCGCCGCGATACCCGGCGATGCGGTCGGGCACGCGCGGGTCGGACCATAAGATCGTTGGGATATGATCCTGATCCCGGCCGGCGGGCGTGAGCATGGTCAGGCGCGTCATGAAATGCGCGCTGGCCAGCGGTCCCATGCCGCCCAGTACGCCAAGGATTTTGTCGATCATGGTTTGGGCTCCGGCGCCGGGGAAACCGCGAGATGCGGGATCGACGCGGCGGGGTCAAGCGGCGGATCAGAGTGCGTGCCAGCCTATGTTGGGCGGCCAGGACTGGTCAGACCGGATCGAGCAGAGACGACGCGTCCGCGCGCGCGTTATTCACGGCGGTGCTGACCCGCCATACGCGGAACGCCGCCTGGGAGGGATGGATCAGGGATTTGACGTCGCCCGCCTCGTCGCCCAACCACAGTGGCCAGGCTGGAGGTTCGAGAACCAGAGGCATGCGGTCATGCAATGGCTGAAGCGCCGCATTGGCCGCCGTGGTCACGATGACGAAGCTGCGGATGATGGCGCCATCGGGGCCTCGCCAGCCTTCCCATAATCCCCCGAATACCAGCGGCGCGCCGTCCTGCCGGGCAATGGCCCAGGGAAGTTTTCCGGAAGGGGTGGGTTGCCATTCGTAGAAGGCGTTGGCGGGCACGAGGCAGCGGCGGCGGGCGAAGGCGTCCCGGAACATGGGCGTGCTCGCGATGGTCTCGCCGCGGGCGTTGATGGGACGGCGGGCGTCTTTCAGATCCTTGGTCCAGTGCGGGACGAGGCCCCAGCGCAGCAGGCTGAGATCGCGATGACCGCCCGTCGGGTGGCGCCGCACCACCGGTGCCTCCGTACTGGGCGCCATATTCCAGGTGCCCGCCCAATTGGGGGAGGGGCCCTCGGTTTGGAAGAGGGAGGCGATCGCCTCGGGGGGAAGGATGGCCGCGTAACGTCCGCACATGGTGTTAAGCGTAGTGCATTCGCACGTGATGTTAAGCGTCGTGCATTCGGGCTCCACCGTGGAACCCGCCGTTGGGGCGGCGCCTGTTCAGCGGACCGTGGTTAGCGGCGCGATCTCAACCCGGTTACGGCCGCGCCGCTTGGCGTCGTATAGCGCGAGGTCGGCGACCTGCAACAATCGCTCCGGCGTTTTCAATTCGTCCGAGGAACATGCGAGGCCGATGCTCACGGTCAGCGAATGGCGGTGGTTGGGGGTGGGTTCGAACACCGCCCGCTCGATCGCGATTCGCAGGCGTTCGGCGGCGCGGGCCGCCTCGTCGAGGTCGGAGCCGGGCATGACGACGATGAATTCCTCGCCGCCGTAGCGGGCGAGGGAGTCGAAAGCGCGGATGTTGTTGCGCAGGGTCTCGGCGATGAGTTTCAGCGCGACATCGCCGTTGCCGTGGCCGTACTGGTCGTTGACCGACTTGAAGTGATCGACGTCGATCATCAGCAGCGCGAAGGGATGGCCATGGTTGCGCTGCATCAGGCCGGTCAGATGGCGGGTCATATAGCGTTGATTATGCAGGGAGGTCAGCGGATCGGTCAGCGCCAGTTCCAGCGCGGTGCCCAGATCGTCACGGAACCGGTCCTGATAGAATTTGCGCCGGATCTGATTGCGCGCGCGCGCCCGCAGTTCGTTTTCATCGATCGGGATCGTCAGCCAGTCGGTCGCGCCCAACTCGAACCCGCGCAGCACGCGTTCGCGCTCACAGGGTTCGGCGACCAGCAGTAATGGCGTTTCATGCGTGGCATCCGCGGCGCGGATGATGGAGACGAGCTTCAGCGCGTCCTCGTTCGCCAATTGCAGGCTGACCACGATCAGGTCGTAGGGGCGATGCGCCGACATCGCAATCACTTCAGCGCCCGATCGCACCGGATCCGCCTCGATCCCTTCCCGGGCCAGGGCGCGCAGGATGACGTCGCCGTTCAGGTCCCAATCGTCGATCACCAGAGCGCGGGCGCCGGCGACGTTGGGGATCGCGGTCCGGATGGCCGTCAGGCCAAGCGCGCGGGCGGTTTCGCCACGGGCGCGCCATTCGTCGAGCAGACGTTTCAGGCGCACCAGGCTGCGCGCGCGGGCCATGAGCGTATCGTATTCGACGGGTTTGGTCAGGAAATCATCCGCGCCCGCTTCCAGGCCGCGCAGCCGTTCGGCGGTTTCGCCCAACGTGGTCACCATTACGATGGGAATATGGAGGGTGGACGGATCCTCTTTCAGGATTCGGCAGCATTCGAAGCCGTCCATGCCGGGCATCATGATGTCCAGCAGGATCAGATCGGGCTGCCAGGCGCGGGCCTTCGCGATCGCTTCGAACCCATCCCGGGCGCAGGCGACCTGGTAGTATTCGGCTGACAGTTTCGCCTCCAACAATCGCGTGTTGGCGGGAACGTCGTCAACGATGAGGATGCGCGCTGTCATAATCTGATGGAGGGCTTCTCACGCGCGGGGTTACGGAAGGTTGTCAATTTTTGACTTTCGATATGTAACATTAGTCCCGGGTTTGGGGAAGAGTGTTGGCGGCCCCGAGCCAGGGGCGGTCATTTCAGGTTGACGACGCCCGCCAGGCCGTTGCGATCGCATGTTTCCGGGCGATCGCACGTTTCCGGTCTGTTATGGTCGTCCGATTCGCGTCGCGCTGTCGCGCGGCGGGTCAACGGTTCCGGAACTGTGTCTTGCCAAACATGATTTCTCTTTCTTCGTCCGTCATCGTTCCCTTGCGCTCATTTTCGGCCAGAACGGCGCAGCCGCGGCGCACCGCCGGCCGCGCGGCGATGGTGTCGTGCCAGCGCTTCAGATGGGGGTAATCATTCAGATCGATGTTACGGCGCGCGGGATTACGGATCCACGGGAAGTTGATGATGTCCGCCATGGTGTACGTGTCTCCGGCCAGAAAAGCGGCCTGCTCCAGGCGCTTATCCATCACGCGATGCAGCTGTTTCACTTCATTGGTATAACGTTCGATGGCATAGGGGATTTTCTCCGCGGCATCGTTGGCGAAGTGGTTATACTGGCCGAACATGGGGCCGGTGCCGCCCATTTGAAACATCATCCATTGCAGGCAGAGAAAGCGTCCGGCGGGATCGGCGGTCTGGTTGAACAGAACGGTCGCCC
>JAYVXQ010000372.1:0-12749 GCA_043785025.1 Acetobacteraceae bacterium | reverse complement strand
TGTCCAAAAACAGCGCCAGGTCAGGGATGTTGCGCGCCATCGGCCCCTGCACCGACAACGGCGAGAACATGTTGTTCACCGTCCCGCGCGTCACCCGGCCGGGCGAGGGACGGATCCCAACAACGGAACAATACGATCCCGGACGGCGTAACGATCCCCCGTGATCGGTGCCCTGCGCCAGCCAAACCTCCCCGGTCGCGAGCGACACGGCACCTCCCCCGGTCGATCCGCCGCAGGTCAGCGACGTGTTCCACGGATTGCGGGTGCGCCCGAACACCTCGTTGAACGTGGAGCCGCCGACACCGAATTCCGGCGTGTTGGATTTGCCGATAACGATGCCGCCCAAACGCTCGATCCGCTCGACGACGGGGTGGGAACGAACCGGCACATGATCCTTGAAGATGGCGGAGCCATAGGTGGTGCGGACGCCCGCGACATCGGTCAGGTCCTTGATCGAGACGGGCAGGCCGCCCAACCAGCCGGGCTCGTTCGCCTCGGGCGGGTTCGCCGCCGCCATCAATCGTTTCGCGTGATCGCGGGCGCGATCCAGACACAAAGTGGGCAGCGCGTTGACGTGCGGCTCGACCTCGGCGATGCGGGCGGCGGCGGCGTCGATCAGGTCCAGCGGAGAAATGTCCCGGGTTCGAAGGCGCGCCACGGCGTCGGTCGCGGTCATACTGATCAACTCTCGGACCATCCGCGCGGCTCCCGCTCATTCCCGTGACGACAACGATCGCGCCCGTCCAAATGGGCGACGATCAAACACGCTTGCGCTATGCGGCGGCGTCGTGCAAGCCGGGGGGATGCGCTGTCTGTTGTCTGTTGTGTCCTCGCTGCCGCTGTTCATCGCCTCGTGCGCGCCGATCGGTCCGAATTTCACGCCGCCGTCGTGGTCGGGCATGGGCTCCTGGTTCGCCAATACGAAGCCGCGCGCGGTGATCAGCGAACCGCGGGAAGCGCCGATCGATCCGGCGTGGTGGACGTTGTTCAAGGATCCGGTGCTGAACGCGCTGGAGAACCGGGTCGCCGAGGAAAACCCCGATGTCGCGGTCGCCGCTTTGCGGATCATGCAATCGCGTGCGCAGTACGATAGCGCGATCGCGGCCGGCGTGCCGGGGCTGAACGCGAGCACCTCCTACACGCGGCAAAAAGCCAGCAATGTGGGTGTGTTCGCCAATGCGCCAGGTCCCTTGGGCGCATCCGGAGCATCCGGTTCCACGGCGGGTGGGTTGGGCTCGCGCAGGATCAACCCGTTCGACGTGTTCCAGATCGGCTTCGATGCGTCGTGGGAGATCGATTTCTGGGGCAAGATCCGCCGCTCCGTCGAATCGGCCGCCGCCACGACGCAAGCCGCCGAGGAAACCAGGCGCGGCATTCTGCTGACGAACCTCGCCGAGGTCGCGCGCGACTACGTCTCGTTGCGCGGGGTGCAGACCCAGTTGCGCATCGCGCGGGAGAACGCGCGGACGTTTCGCGACACGCTCAATCTGACGAAGCAGCGCGCGGCGGGGGGGCTGACGACCAGCCTGGACGTGTCCAACGCGGGGGCGCAGGTCAGCGCGACCCTGGCGCAAATTCCCGCTTTGGAACAGCAAGAAGCCCAGATGATCAACGCTCTCTCGCTTCTACTGGGCTTGCCGCCGAACGGACTGCGCACCGAATTGCAGACCGCGCACGCGGTCCCGCCGGTGCCCCCGTTGGTGCCGATCGGCCTGCCCGCGGAACTGGCGCGCCGCCGCCCCGATGTGCGCGAGGCCGAGGCGCGGTTGCACGCGGCGACCGCCGAGATCGGGGTCGCCAAAGCGGCGTTCTTCCCGACCGTGAAACTCAGCGGCAGCACGGGCTTGCAGGCGTTGCAGTTCGGCCGGGTGTTCGATCTGAACGCGCGCCAATACGCTCTGGGTCCCGGCGTCACGGTGCCGTTGTTTGAGGCGGGCCAGTTGAAGGCGACGCTGCGGTTGACCGAGGCGCGCCAGCAGGAAGCCGCGTTGCTGTATCAGCAGACTGTGCTGCGGGCGCTGCATGAGGTCGATAACGCGCTGACCGCCTATCGCTCGGAACAGGCGCGGCGCCAGCAATTGACCGATGCGGTGACCGAAAGCCATCGCGCGTTGCAGCAGGCGCGGGCCCGGTATCAGCAGGGGGTCGCCGATTTCCTGACCGTGCTGGACGCGCAACGCAATGCGCTGGCGAACGAGCTGCTGCTGGCCGGCAGCACGACGGCGGTGTCGTCCAATCTCGTGGCTCTATACAAGGCGTTGGGCGGCGGATGGGAAATCTCCTTCCCCGACCCGAAAACGGTCGGTGCTCGCTGAGTAACGGACCGCCCACCGCCGAGGTTTAACCGCGGTCTTTACGGTTTCTTCATATCACCGCGTCAGCATGCGCCATCATGCGCAACCGCTGGCCGCTCCTGTTTTTATCCTGCCTTCTGCAATGGCATGGTTTTTGGGCCACGCCGGCGCATGGGCAATTTCTGACGTCGCTGTTCCCCGAGGGCGTGCCGGGTTACGGCGATGCCGCGCGGGTGACCGTGCAGTCGCGGCAGCGCCCGCTGTATGAACCCTTGGGTATTCGCCTCGATACCGTGATGATCCGCCCGCTGCTGTCGCTGTCGACGGGCTATGACGACAATATTTTCGCGGGTCCGAAGCGGCGCGGATCGTGGGAGTTCGCGACGCGGCCCTCGGTGCTGATCGGCGCGGAGCGGTCTCAGGGCGCGTTCGGCCTGTATCTGTCGGCCGACGATATCCGTTACGCGAACCAGCCGTCGCAGAACCGCACCGATGGCGGCGGCTTCATCGGCACGACGATGAATGTCGGCCGGGACCGGCTGACCATCGGCGGCGGGGTGTTGTCGCGCCATCAGGACCGGACGGAACTGGATGCTCTGCCGTCGGATAAGCCCGTTGGGTTCCGGGTCGGCAATTTACGGGCGGCGTACGATCACGAGGTTGGGCGGACCACGGTCACACCCGCGGTCGATCTGAACCTGTGGCGGTTCGACAACACGACGATCCAGCGGCTGGCGGTCAGTCAGGCAACGCGTGACCGGACGACCGCGCAAGGCGGGCTGACTTTGCGCCATGCCTGGATGCCGGCGCGCGAGTTGGTGATCGTCACGCGGCTGCTGGAAACCCATTACGACCATCCGGCGGCGCGGCTGCCGTCGAATAATTCCACGTCGCTGCAGGTGCTTGGCGGCATCGACTACGACGACAACACGGTCTGGCGCTATCGGCTGCTGGCGGGCGCGCAGCACCGGGCGGCGGCGAGTTCCGCGTTCGCGTCCCAGACCGTCGGCGTGGTCGAGTCCGCCGTCACCTGGTCGCCCTCCGGCATGACCACGATCCGTGCCGGGCTGTCGCGCGGGATCGAGGACGCGGCGCAGACCGGGTTTTCCAGCTTCACCTTCACCAGCGGCACGCTGACGCTGGACCATGAGTTGTTCCGGAACATCCTGCTGAACGCCTCGGCGACGGCGCGATGGGCGGTGTTCAATCAATCGGGCGCGCAGCAGACGGGTCTGGCCGTGGGACTGGGGTCGACCTGGCTGATCGATCGGAATTTCCGATTATCGGTCAGTTATGACGTGACGGATGTGCGCAGCAGTCATCTGCCGGTGGCGGCGGTGGCGGGCAATTATATCCGCGACCTGGCGCTGTTGACGCTGCGGATCGGGCTGTGATCCCACCGATCCCACCGATCCCGACCATCCCGCTGCTGGGGTTGGATTTCGCCGATCTGACGACGGATCAGGCCGCGGCGGCGATCGCGGCACGAGCAGCGGACGCGGATTTCCGCTATGTCGTCACGCCCAACGCCGATCATCTGGCGCGGCTGGCCCGCGATGCGGCGCTGCGGCGGATCTATGACGCGGCGTGGTTGCGGTTGTTGGACTCGCGGGTGATCGCGGGCCTCGCGCGGGCGCGCGGGCTGGCGGCTCCGGCGGTGGCGACGGGAAGCGATCTGACCGCGAGTTTGCTGCGTGACCATCTGCGGCCGGGGGAGCGGATCACGATCGTCGGTCTCAGTCCCGCCTGGCTGCCGGCTTTGGCGCGCCGTGCCGGGCTGGCAGAGCCCTGGCATTACGATCCGCCGATGGGCTTCGCCGAGGATCCCTCCAGGCTGGCCGAAGCGGTGGCGTTCGTGGTGGCGCATCCCGCGCGGTTTATTTTCCTGGCGGTCGGCTCACCCCGGCAGGAGGTTTTGGCGGCGGCGATCGCGGCGACGGGTCAGGCGCGCGGTACGGCGCTGTGTATCGGCGCCAGCCTGGCGTTTCTGGCGGGGGCGGAGCGGCGCGCACCGGACTGGATGCGGCGGCACGGGTTGGAATGGGCCTTCCGGCTCGCCGCCGACCCCCGGCGCAAGGCCCGCCGCTATTTGGTTGATAGCCCCAGGGTATTACCGATGTTGTGGCGTGAAGGATGGGCGCGCTCATCGTTGCAACCTTGACGTGCGGATTTCCCGGCTTTTCAAGGGTTCGGGGTTCGGTGGCCGTGGGCGCCGTCTGGAGGGTTGTCTTATATAAAGGGCGTTCGTCCGCGAGATGGAGGCAAATGAGGCAACCGCGGCGCGCGGATGAAAATTTTACGGCCAGGTTTGCTTGACCTTGGCCGGACGCACCGGTAGAACCCCGGCCTTCCACTGCTTCCCGGCCGATCAGGGGGGCGGCACCCCCGACAGAGGCGCTCAGAACCGAAACCATGGCGAACACCGCATCCGCGCGTAAGCGTATACGTCAAATCAAGGTCCGCACCGCGCGTAACGTGGCGCGTACGTCCCGCATGCGCACCTTCGTGAAGAAGGTGGAGACGGCGATCGCCAGCGGCGACAAGGCCGGCGCGGCCGTTGCGTTGCGCGCGGCGCAGCCTGAGATGCAGCGCGCGTCGACCAAGGGCGTGGTGCATGCGAACACGATTTCGCGCAAGCTTTCGCGGTTATCGGCGCGGATCAAGGCGTTGGCTTCAGCCTGATATTTTTTCCCGGAACGTTCCGGCCTGGTGATTGACCGGCCGGTTCGTCTGGGGCACACTGCCGGTATCGACGTGTTACGAATTCCCCGCTGTTGTGTTCGAATATCTCGCGTTTTCGAAGACCGTGTCGGGCGCTCCGAATTCGGTCGATACCCTCTCGATATCTTATCGGGCAGAGGTTTCGCGCAGGACATCACGCGCGCCGTCGAAATCAATAAAATAAAATCGTCGAAGTATAGATATGTTTCAGGCGAAGTAACGATATTACTTTTTTCTTGTCTCATGAAGATTTGATCGGTTTGCCCATTGCACCCGCCGTGTGGCCCGGTTAGTTTTTACCAATTGGCTACAGCCGTTGATTTCCGTCGATCAGAACACGGATTTTTGTCGGTAACGCCGGTGGATAAGTCTGTTCCCGCGCGCGGCCTGCTCGCCGGCGGGTTCGGGGGCGCGCGCCCGTCGTCGCCGCATGCGCTGATGGGAATGGGCGAAACATCGCCCGACGTTGTCTACCAGGCCAACGTTGTCACTTAGGCCAACGTTGTCACTTAGGAGCGAGAAAAAAGTGGAAAAACCGCAACTCGCAAGCGTCTGGGCCCGGATTCGTGGACAATTGGCGGCCGAACTCGGCGAGGCGGAATACCGCAACTGGCTGCGCCCCATGACGCTGATCGACATGGACGACGATGAGGTCACCGTCAGCCTGCCCACCAGTTTCGTGCGTGATTGGGTGCGCGATCATTACGGTGCGCGCGTGACCATGCTGTGGCAAAAGGAAATGCCGGAAGTGCGCCGCATCGGCTTCGTCGTCGGCGCGGCCGCCGGGACGTCGGTCGCCCTGGCGGACGCGCCGATGGTCAGATCCGTGCCGGCTGACGTGGTGAAACGTCCCATGGACGCCGACGATAAAGCCGATCAACGCGCCGATTTCGCCGCCGCGCTGGATCCGCGTTTCACGTTCGACGCATTCGTCGTCGGCAAACCGAACGAGGTCGCGCACGCCTGCGCCCGCCGCGTCGCCGAGCAACCCGCCTGCCACGGATTCAACCCGCTGTTCCTGTATGGCGGCGTCGGATTGGGCAAAACCCATCTGATGCACGCGATCGCCTGGGAACTGAATGAACGCGGCTCAGCCAATGGCAAGCCCGTTTCGGTCGCGTATATGTCGGCCGAGAAGTTCATGTATCGCTTTATCGCCGCCATTCGCGGCCACCACACGATCCAGTTCAAGGATCAGCTGCGCGGCGTCGACGTGCTGATGGTCGACGATCTGCAATTTCTGATCGGTAAGGAAAACACCCAGGAAGAATTCTTCCACACCTTCAACTATCTGGTGGACGCGGGGAAACAGATCGTGATCTCCGCCGATAAATCGCCCTCCGACCTCAACGGTCTCGATAATCGGTTACGCACGCGGCTTGGCTGCGGCATGGTCGCCGACCTGCATTCGACGACGATCGAATTGCGGCTGTCGATCCTGGAATCCAAAGCGGCCCGCGCCGGCGTGCCCGTGCCGCCCAAGGTGCTGGAATACCTCGCGCATAAAATCACCTCGAACGTGCGGGAGTTGGAAGGCGCGTTCAACCGGCTGGTCGCGCACGCCAATCTGTTCGGCCGCGTGATCAGCCTGGAAACCACGCAGGAAGTGTTGCACGACATTCTGCGCGCGCATGATCGCAAGGTCACGATCGAGGAAATCCAGAAGCGCGTCTCGGAACATTACAATATCCGCCAGACCGAGATGACCTCGTCCCGCCGCGCCCGCGCCGTCGCCCGCCCGCGCCAGGTGGCGATGTATTTATCGAAACAATTGACCTCCCGCAGCCTGCCCGAGATCGGCCGTAAATTCGGCAACCGCGATCACACCACGGTGATGCACGCGGTCTCCCGCATCAACGAATTGATGCAGGCCGACGGCGAATTCGCCGAGGGCGTGGAATTGCTGCGTCGGCTGCTCGAATCCTGATCAACTCATCAGGCTTTTGCGCGACGCCAGGAATTCCTCGACCGCGTTCGCCAGCGCATCGCACTCGGCGTCGCCGATCGGCAAACACAGCGTCATCATGCCGCGCCGCGCCAGCCAAATCCCTTGCGCCAGCATATCAAAAAAGAACAATTCCTTCAATTTCGCGTTCGCCTTCGTGGCGTCGGCCGGGGTGCGGATCGGGCCGCGCATCGTGTGCACCGCGAGCATCGAGCCGATGCCGGTAAATTGCACCGGCGCATCGGCGGCGCGGCACAAAGCGTTCAATCGTTCCCGCAACGCATCGCCCCGAGCGTTTAAAGCGCGCGCCGCCTCGGGCGTGTAGATTTCCGTCAGGCCGGTCAGGCCCGCGTTCATGGTCAGCACGTTATTGTTAAACGTGCCCGCGTGCGGCAGCGCGTCGGGACGGCGCGGATCGAACAGGTCCATGATGTCACCGCGCCCGCCAAAGGCGCCGAACGACATGCCGCCCCCGATATATTTGCCAAATGTCGTCAGATCCGGTTTGACACCATGCACCGATTGCAACCCGCCGGGGGCAAGGCGCGACGTCATCACCTCATCCAAAATCAGCAACGCGCCATGCGCGGTCGTTTCCGCGCGCAGCATGGCGAGGAACGCGGGCTCGGCGGCGATGCACCCGCCGCTGCCGATCATCGGTTCCAGAATGACGGCGGCGATGTCGTCCGAAATCAGCGCCCGGGTCGCGTCGATGTCGTTATAGGGTGCGACCACGTAATCGAACGGCGCGTTGATCGGGGACCCGCCGCCCGCGAAGCCGAACACCGCACCGTGATAGCCGCCGTCGAACACCAGCACGCGCTTGCGGCCGGTGAAAATCCGGGCCAGGGAAATCGCCAGCAAATTCGCCTCGGTGCCGGAATTGGTGAAGCGCACCCGCTCCAGCCCGAAGCGATCGCACACCGCGCGGGCGAATTGCGCCTCAACGAGGTTGGAGGCGCCGTAATTGATCCCGCCGTCCAGCGCCCGATCGAGTGCCGCGCGGATTACCGGATGCGAGTGGCCGTAAATCCCGGCGGTGTATTCGCCCAGAAAATCGATGTATTCGCGCCCGTCGAGGTCCCACAGACGGCAGCCCGCGGCCCGGCTCATGGCCAGCGGGAAAGGCTGATAATGCAGCACCGTGCGCGTGTTGCCGCCGGGCATGACGGTGGTCGCCTCGACATAACGGGCGAGGCTTTTGGCGTTGGTGGCGACGTAGGCCTCTTTGACCTCGGTCAACGCGGCATCGATGTCGGCGTTGCGCAGCGCGATGTCGCTCATGGGTTTTGCCTCCGTGCGGAGGGGCATGGGTTTTGCCTCCGTGCGGAAGGGAGTGTCGCCCGGGTCGGGACGGGATTCAAGATCGCGGGATCGACGGGCTTAACCCACCCCTCGCGCGTCATGCCGCATTGCGGTATGAAAATGACGATCCATGAGCAACGACCCCAGGCCCGCAACCCCCTACCCTCGTTGGCTCCCCCGTCTACTGGGCTATTTTATCGCCGTCGGACCGGCCGCGACCGATATGTATTTGCCGGCCTTCCCGGCGGTCGAGGCAACATTCCAAACCGCCCCCGGAACGGCCCAATTGACGTTGGCCGCCTGGTTCGCGGGCCTCGCGGTCGGGCAGATCATGCAGGGGACATTGTCGGATCGTTTCGGCCGGCGGCGTCCTTTGGTGGCCGGCTTCACGGTCTTCGCGCTGGCCATGGCGGGCGGGGCGCTGGCGCCAAACCTCACGGTGCTCGCGATTTTACGATTTGCCGGCGCGATCGGCGCCTCGGCGGGCATGGTGATCGCGCGCGCCATTGTGCGCGACCTCGCGGAGGGGCAGCAGGGCGCGATCCTGATGTCCCGCCTCGTGCTGGTGATGGGCGTCGCGCCGATCCTGGCGCCAAGCGTGGGGGCCGCCTTCCTGACATTCGCGGATTGGCGGTTCATTTTCTGGTTTCAGGCGATTTATGGCGCGTCCTGCGCCATCCTGGCGTGGCGCATCCTGCCGGAGACCCTGCCGCCTGAGCGCCGGACCGCGGTCGGCGCGGCGCAGATCCTCAGCCGCTACGGGTCCATCATGCGCGAGCCGGTGTTTCGCGCCCATGCCATCATGGGCGGGGCGGGAACCTTCTGCATGTTCGCTTATCTCGGCGGGTCGTCGCCGGTGTTCATCCAGGGGTTCGGGATGTCGCCGGCGGGGTTTGGGCTGATTTTCGGCCTGTGCTCCTGCGGGTTGATCGCGGCGTCGCAGATCAACGCGCGGATGTTGCCGCGTTTTGGGCTGTCACGGATGCTGACGATGATTTCGCGCGCGTCGCTGGCGGCGACGACACTTCTGGTGGTGTTGAGTTTCAGCGGCGTTCACGTGCTGTGGGCGATCGTCCTGCCGGTGTTTCTGGCGTTGAGCTGCCAGGGTTTTTCAAACGGCAACACGGCGGCGGGCGCGCTGAGTCGCCACGCCGCGCATGCCGGGTCGGCCGCCGCGCTGATGGGCGTGTTTCAATTCGCACTGGGCGCCAGCAGCGGCTTGCTGGTGGGTTTGCTGACCGACGGGACGCCGCGGGGCATGGCGCTGTTAATGTTTCTGGGCGCGGCATGCGCGGTGATCGCGGATTGGTTCCGGGTCCATCGGCCTTAAGCGAGCGGACCCGTCCCGGATCCATCGCGCCTGAGCGCGCGGACTCGTCCCGGATCCATCGTGCCTGAGCGCGCGGACTCGTCCCGGATCCATCGTGCCTGAGCGAGCGGACCCGTCCCGGGTCCATCGGGCCGCGTCAGCCTGTTGCGTGCAAACCCGCCACGATCATCGCGATCCCCTGCGCATGCCAGCGCTGCACCGCCTTGTGATCGGCGCCCAAGGTCAAGCCCAGACGCCGCCATGTGAATAAATGCCTGTCGGAAATGGGATGGATCAGGCTACGGGCGCCCACGATCCGGCGCAGCACGAACCGGTCCAGCGGGATCAGCGGGATCCAGGCCAGCGCCTCATCCATACGGTCGATCTTCTCGGCCGAGGGCACCGGCGGCCTGATCGGCGCGGCAACCCAGCCATACGTCTCCAATGCCGAGCGGACGATGTCGAGCGAGGATTGCCGCAACCGGGTCGTCCAACCGGTGCCCGGCAAAGCGAGCAAGGTCGCGCCCGCTTCTTCCAACCGGTAGACGACGTAATCGGCGTCGACCGGGGCATCATACGCGATCGCCCCATTGCCGCGATGTTTCCGGTGCCGGCCGTATTCGGGCATCGGGGGGACCGGCATCGGGGCCAGGGGAAGCGCGGTAGGGGGCGTGGGAGCGGAGGCGGTCAGCCCACCGTCCTCGAACGTCGCGGCGCGCATTTTCGGGCTCATCGGACCGGCACCGGGATCGGGTAGATCATGCCCTCGAGGAAGGTGCCCTTGGTGATCGCGCCCCAGGTTTCCTGATGACCCGCGGGCAGCGCGGGCCGTTCGGGATCGTCGCTGATATCCTCCTGCTCGGCGGGCGGCATTCTCGCGCCCAAACGGCGGCCCCGCTCGATGACAGTCCAGCGCGTGACGCCAATCGCCTCGGCGATGGCATCCCAGGTCGCGCACTCCGCGCGCATGCGTTTGATCATCGTATCCTGGACCTCGGTCCATTCGATCTTTTTTGGCACGTCAGCCTCCGTGATCCCGAACATAACAAGAACGAGGCGGAAGTTAGTCCTGGTGACTGCCTACGTCAATATAAATAACATCATGGTTAGGGAAATTGTCATCCCACCCCGCGGAGATGGATCGGGTCGTGTTCGCGGCGGCGCAGGACCCGGTTGGAGCTGTCCCGGGGGAGGCGGCGTAGGCGCGCAGGAAAACCGCGGTGCCGCCGATGGCGCGGCGGGCGATTTCCTCGGAGCCGCGGATGCCGGACAGGCCATAGGCGATGCGCTGGGGCAATCCGCCTTCCCACAGGCAGACGAGATCGTCCGCCGCCAGCATGGGATCGTCGACCGTAGCATCCCGCCATTTGCCTCGCGGGCGATAATCTCGGCCGGGGCGGCACGGACGCGGCTCGGACCCGGCCAGGACCGGCGGCGTAAAAGCGGCTGGCGAGGCCGGGATTGGCGCGCAAGGTTCCCGGCAATGTGTGCGCCATCCGGCAGACGTCCGAGCCCAGTACGACCTGGAGAAACGCGATCTCCACGCCGGTCAGCCGCACCCGCGCCCCACCTGGCGCCGGTACGGTGATGGCGGCGATCATCTGGTCCGAGACGCTGGCGACGACGGTTTCAAACAGCCTCTCCTTGTCCTGAAGATGGCTGTAGACGGTCATTTTGGACACGCCGGCGAGGTCGGCCACGGCCTCCATCGTCACGAGGCCGTAGGGTTGGTTCGCGAACAGGACGTGCGCGGCCTGGATGATCGCCGCGCGTTTGGCGGTGTCTTTGGGCCGGCCGGCGCGCGGGTGCGGCCTCACGTTTCAACATGGGCCTGGTCATCGCGAGCGGCCTGTCCATCGGCACGCTGTTCACCCTGTTCGTACTGCCCGCGGTCTATTTGGTGGTGGCGGCGCGGCACGAGAACGAGGTCGAAATACCCGGCGCGCAAGTGGCGTGAACGCTCAGCTCACGTCCTCATACAACCCAACCGCTTCGGCCGCGGGTCCGCGGCGGTCGGCGAGGGCGACCACCTTGATCACGCGCACCTGACCCCTTAACGGCACCGTCAACACGTCTCCTGCGCGCAGCCGCGCATGGGCTTTTTCGGTGACCTGGCGGTTGATGCGGATGCCGCCCAAAGCCACGAGCGCGGCGCAGTCGGCGCGGCCTTTCAGGAACCGCGCGCACCACAGCCATTTGTCCAAACGTTGCCAGTCGCGGTCCTCCTGCTCCTGCTCCGGCACCGTCAGCGCTTCAACGCCGCCAGCGCCGCGAAGGGGCCGCGCGGTTCGGCCACCGGCGATGTCACGATGAGGCGGGCGACGGGCCGGCGGGCGCGGATTGGCGCCAGCATCGGGGGTCTGGGCGGGCCGAACGCCTCAGGCGCCAGGCCAATGCCCGGCACCACCCGGAAGCCAAGCCCGCGCAGCACGATCGGCACGACATCGGCGCGGACCGAGAAGCGGGAGGCCAATCCCGGCGGCAACGCGATCATCCCGTGCCGCGTCAGGAAGCCGAGTTCCCCCGCAACGGCCTCGGCGATATCCAAACGCAGCAGCACCGGTCCCATTTCAACCCAGCCCATGGCGGCGGCGAAGCCCGATGGCCAATCCGGTGAGGCGGTCATCGATACCGTGCTGGCGGGCGGCAAAGCGGGCACGTTGACGCCGTGCGCCAAAGCCCAGAGGCGGGCCCGCATGGCGGCGGCGCGCGGTTTCAGCACGCCCGCGACGAACAGACCGAGGCGGCCGGAGCGCACGCCGATCTTCTTCAACGCGGGCCGGATGGTGGGGGCCAGCGTGGCCTCATCGACGCCAGGGATCAGGCCCAATGTCTCGCTGAGGCGATGCAGCGGTCCGCGCAAGCCAGCGTCGGCGTCAGCGGCGGCGGTGGCGGCGAACAAAGCGGCCAGATCGGCGCGCACCCTTGTGTCGACATACATTTGCAGGCGCGCGCGCAGCCGTTCGCGTTGCGCGCCATCCAGAAACTCGCTGTCCAAAACGCGCGCACCCGGCCGCGCGACGGTTGGACCGGGGATCAGCCGGCCGATGGCGATGCCATCCCAGCTGATCGCGTGGTCGTCGGTCAAAGCGAAGCGGTCATCGGTGGCGGTTTCGACGTCTTGCACCCGGCGCGGAATTTCCTCGCGCAAGGCACGGCGGGCGGCGCGGGCGAC
>JAYVXQ010000371.1:0-4028 GCA_043785025.1 Acetobacteraceae bacterium | reverse complement strand
TGGACCCCGTCGTTAAAGTCACCGTGAACGATTATATCGCGACCGTCATCATGGACCGCCCGCCGGTGAACGCGCAAAGCGATCAACTGCGCCACGAGCTGATCGCCGCGTTCGACGGCTTCACCGACCGCGAGGACGTCCGCGTCGCCATCCTGACCGGCTTCGGCAAGATGTTCTCGGCCGGCGCCGACATGAAATCCCGCCCCACCGGTGACCAGCCCGGCGAGTACTGGGCTTTTAACCGCCTGGTGCGGGAGATGTTCAATTCCATCTCCGAATGCGCCAAACCGGTCATCGCCGCCGTCAACGGACCCGCGCTCGGTGCCGGTTTCGCTCTGGCGGCGAGTTGCGACATCGTTCTCGCCTCCGACAACGCCGTCTTTGGCATGCCCGAAATCGACATCGGCCTGATGGGTGGCGCCGCCATGCTGCAACAATTCTTCGGCCGCGGCCGCGCGCGCCGCATGTTCTACACCGGCTGGCGCGTCCCAGCCGCGGAAATGTATCGCATAGGCGTCATCGAATGCAGCGTTCCGCTGGATCAATTGATGCCCGAGGCGATGAAACTCGCCACCGAAATCGCCTCCAAAAGTCCGCTGGCGATGCGCTACGCCAAACAAGCGATGAACACCACGATGCACATGCCACCCCGCGATGGTTACCGGTTCGAACAGAATTTGACCGTGGCGCTGTCGAAATCCGAGGACGCCGCCGAGGCCCGCGCCGCCTTCTTCGAAAAGCGCAAACCCGATTTTCAAGGACGCTGAGATGAAGCACCTGCTGCTGTCGTTATGGCTCGCGCTGCCCGTCGCCGCCGCCGCGCAATCCGTGACGATGGCGGTGCGCACCGACGCCAGCTCCATCGATCCGCATTACCACGTCTACTCGCCGAACACTGCCGTCTACCGTCATATTTTCGATACGTTAGTAAAACTTGATGCCCGCGGCGTCCAGGGACCCGGCCTCGCTTTGTCATGGGTTCCGGTCGATGAAGACGTCTGGGAATTCAAACTCCGCGGCAACGTGCTGTTCCACGACGGCACCCCCTTCACGGCCGAGGATGTCGCCTTCTCATTGGCCCGCGCGCCCAACGTGCCGAACAGCCCGTCGTCCTATTCACAATACACCAAGACCGTGGCGCGCACCGAAATCGTCGATCCATTAACGATCCGTATCCATTCCAAGGGCCCGTCGCCGATCCTGCCCAACGACATGGCTTCAGTCGCCATCGTGTCCAAACGCGCCGCCGAGGGCAAAACCACCTCCGACTTCAACAGCGGCCTCGCCGCCATCGGCACCGGCGCCTACCGGTTCGTGTCCTGGACACCGGGCAATAAATTGGAATTGAAACGTAACGACGAGTACTGGGGTGGGCGCGAACCCTGGGAACGGGTGACGCGCCGGCCCGTCGCCTCCGACGCCGCCCGTGTCGCCGCGATCCTGTCCGGCGACGTCGATTTGACCGAGGGTGTGCCCGCCGTCGATCGCGCCCGGATCCTCGCCGATCCCAAACTGGCGCTGCATGAAATCGATTCCACCCGCATTATTTATCTGCACATGGATTCCGCCCGCGACGATTCGCCCGGCGTTTCCGGCCCCAACGGCGAAAAACCGATCCGCAATCCGCTGCGCGACACGCGCGTCCGCCGCGCCATCAGCCTCGCGCTGAACCGCGACGCGCTGACCAACCGCCTGCTGAGCGGCCAGGCGCATCCCGCCGGACAGTTCACCCCGCCCGAGGTCCCCGGCGCCAGCCCCAACCTCAAACCGATGCCGATGGACCTCGACGCCGCGCGCGCGCTGCTGAAACTGGCGGGATGGGCGGACGGGTTCAGCATCGTGCTGGCGGGATCCAACGATCGCTACCCCAGCGACGCGCAGGTGACGCAGGCGGTGGGGCAAATGCTCGCCCGGATCGGGATCAAAACGGATGTGCAAACCATGCCCGCCGCGATCCTGTTCAGCCGCGGCAGCAAACTGGATTTCAGCATGATCCTCTCGGGTTGGGTCGGCACCGGCGATCCGTCCTCGCCGCTGGTGGCGCTGATGGCCAGCTATAATCCCATCACCGGCATGGGTCCGTCAAACCGCGGCCGCTGGTCTAGCGCCGCGTTCGACCAGGCATTGGGCCAGGCGCTGCGCACCCTCGACGACACGCAACGCAATGCGTTCTATGCTCAGGCGGCCGAGATCGCGGTCGCCGAGGCGGGCGTCATCCCGGTTTATTTCACCATCAACACATGGGCCTCGCGCAAAACCCTGCGTTACGATGCCAGAATGGACGAAACCACGCTGGCGCAAGGCCTGCGTCCCGCGCGATGACCCGCGCGATGACCCGCGCAATAAAAGGACGTTAACGTTATGGATCTGCAATTGAAGGGCAAGACCGCTTTGGTCACCGGTGCCAGCATGGGCATCGGCCGCGCCATCGCCAAGGCGCTCGCCGCCGAGGGTGTGCGCGTTGTCGGCGCCGCGCGCCGCCTGGAGGACATGGAGCGTATGGCCGATGAGGTGGAGGCCGCGCAAAACCCCAGACCCGTGCTGATTAAACAGGACATCATGGAAGACGACGCGGCGGAGAAACTGCGTGACGCCGCTTTCGCCGCCGTGGGTCCCATCGACATCCTGATTAACAACGCCGGCGGCAGCCGCGTCATGCCGATCGACGCGCCCGAGGCTTTGTGGACCGAGGCGATGACGCTGAACTTCACCCGTCCCCGTCAATTGGCGCATGCTTTGTTGCCAAAGATGATCGAAAACCGCTGGGGCCGGATCATCAACATCACCGGCAAAAGCGAGCCCGAGCACCTCAACGCCGCGTTCTCCGCCAAGGCCGGCATCCACGCATGGGCTAAGGGCCTGTCCCGCGAAATCGGCCAGTACGGCATCACCGTGAATTCGATTCCGCCGGGCCGCATCATTAGTGAACAAATTCTGCGCAATTATCCGCCGGAGTATCGCAAGACATTCGCCGAGACGGAAATCCCGGTGAAGTTCTGGGGCGAGCCCGAGGATCTGGCCGTGATGGCGGTGTGGCTGGCATCGCCGCTTGCTCGTTACGTAACAGGAACCGTTATTCCGGTGGATGGCGGGTTGCGCCGGTATCAGTTCTGAGCTGGTGGCGTCAGACCGGGGCGCGCCGCTCCCAGGCGAATCGCATATGGAATTTTTGGGCTCAACCCTGGCCGTTTGGTATGATTATCGTGGCCTCTCGCGGCGTTAAGATCCGCTGAACCCCTTTATAGTGTCGCTAACGCCGCCACGGAAGTTCAAATGCGATGGTCCCGCGCTCCCTCCCATCTCCCGCCACGATGACCGCGGCGTCCCATCCGGCGACACCCGGATCGATCGGTGGCCGCGATCATCCAATCGGGAGAACGAGCCGGTGACGCCGGAGTTCCGGTCCGGATCATTCAAACGGCCGCCAAACGCCGTCGATCACCCCCCGCCGATCATCCATGGCGCGGCCCGCACGTCGCCCCGCCAAGCACACAGAATTCGGCGCAGAGGCGGTGATTGAGTTTCACCGGCCGCGCGGCGCCGGCCAGGGTCTCGCCCAGATCGAACCGCGGATCGTACGGCAGCAGCGTGCAGGCCACGACACGCGGGCGCGTCGCGCCTTTGCGATGGACCACCATCCGAGACGTCGCGCACATCACATCGTCCGGCCGTTTGTTCAGAATCGACCAACATTGATCGGTGATCTCCGGCACGTCGCGCCCAGGATCCATTTCGGGAAAGAGGACGAGCGAAGCTGGGTCTTCGGCATCCACGGCGACAGCCAGATCCCGGAACAACCGCGCGTATCCCGCGCGGGACGCGGCCTCGGTCTCGTTCCACCGCATGCGGCCCGCCACCGCGATCGCGAAGCCGCCGGCCGCGAGCCAGCGCAGCCCCTCGATCGCGGGTTGCCAGGAGCCGGGACCGCGTACCGCTTCGTGCTTTGCCGCCTCGTAATGGTCCAGCGACACCCGGAGGGTCAAAAAACCTGGAAACCGCGTCTGCAAATCGATGAGGTCCACGTCGAA
>JAYVXQ010000370.1:0-4045 GCA_043785025.1 Acetobacteraceae bacterium | reverse complement strand
GGGTTTCGGAGAAATCCGGGTATACGCGCCCAGGGTTGGTGTGGCGGCGGGCGCAAAACCAAAAGGATACCCGGATTTCGGAGAGATCCGGGTATAGTTGAAAAAATCGTTCTGATCTCACCCGAAACTGAGATTGACAGGGGTTCAGGCGGGACATTAACTGCGTACGTTTGAATGTCGCGAAATGTAAAATAAGTCGCCGCGTCTGAAACAATCGGGCGTTGGCGGGCGGGATGTTCGGGTTGTGCGCCGCCCGACAATGCGTGCCGCTGGATCCGGAAAACCGGCATGTTTTCACCTTTGGACGGACAATGGTCTGAAGTGTTTTCAATTCGCCGTCATCGATCATAAATAATACGATGGGAACGACACGCATGCCGCTTCTTCCCGCCACGCAAAAAACCGCCGCCGGCACGTATATGACGGGGGTGACACTGAGTTCGGCGGGAAATACGCCGTTCTCATTCGCGGGCCGGATCAACACGATCCCTCTGGGATCAGGATTTTACGGATCCTATATTGGACTTGATCTGTCCGCGATCGATACGATAACGCGCGGCGCGATCACGTGGTCATTGACCAATTCGGGGTCGATCACCAGCGGGCAGTATGGGGTGATTTTCCGGGGTGCCGGGACGTTCCGGAATACCGGGGTCGCCAACGGCACGACCGGCACCGGGGTCGGGTTCGTGCAGCCGGGCACGTTGATCAACTCCGGGACTTTGGCGGGTCAGCTCGGGGCGGATTTGAAGGCGGGCGGATCGGTCACGAATAGCGGCGTTTTGGGTTTCGGGGCGAGTACCGGCCTGCAAATTCGGAGCGGAGCGGCGGCGGTGGGGAACTCCGGCGCGGGTGTGATCACCGGGCAGCACAATGGTGTGGTCGTGTTCGCGGGCGCGGGTGTGACGATCACCAATGCGGCGACGATCCGCTCGACCGGGTCGTCCGCCTCGTCCGACCAGAAATACTATGGAATCCAGTCGCTGAGCGCGGCGTCCGTGACCAATGCCGCCGGTGGGTTGATCAGTTCGTCGGGCGTTGGCGTGGCGGTGCAGTCCGCGGCGGGCACCGTGGTGAACGGCGGGACGCTGACGGGCTTGTTGAATTCGGTGAAATTCGCCGCCGGCTTCGCCAATCGGCTGGTGGCGCAGCCCACCGGCGTATTCAATGGCAATGCCGATGGGGGCAACGCGCCGGGTGCGACCACGGCAAGCGTGCTGGAACTGGCGGCCGGCGCCGGTGCGGGCACCTTGACCGGGATCGGGACGAAATTCGTCAATTTCAGCTCGATCACGGTCGATGCCGGGGCGGCGTGGGTGTTGGGCGCGGCCAGTGCGGTGACGCCGGCGTATTCGTTGTCCGACGGCGGGACCCTCACCAATCTGGGTTCCATCACAGGTCCCGCGGGTTCGGGTGCCGGGGTGACGATGCAGGCGAGCGGATCGCTTTTGAATGGTGGGCAGATCTCGGGCGGGGTGCGGGCGGTCGATGCGCCGAATGGCGGCTTTATCAGTAATCTGCTTGCGGGCACGATCACATTCGGGAATCTGGTCGGGATCAGGTCGGCGGGCGGCGGGACGGTGGTGAACGCGGGGTTGATCACCAGTGGCGATATTGGCCAGGGCAGCGCGGGCGTTTTGCTGACCGCGGGCGGGACGGTGACCAATCAGGCGACGGGGACGATCTCGTCGCTGTATAATCCGATCAACGGCGCGGGGGCGGCGGTGACGGTGGTGAACCGCGGCACGATCGTGGCGACGGGCGCCGCCGCGGCGGGCGTGCCGTTGAGCGGCGGCGGAACCATCAGCAACCTCACCGGCGGGCAAATCACCGGCGGTGTCGGGGTTTATTTGACCACGGTGGGCGCGACCGTAAGCGACGCGGGGGTGATCACGGGCACCACCGGCGCCGGCGTCCGCGTGACCGGCGGGGGCACCGTGACAGCGCTGACGGGGGGCACGATCTCGGGCGCGACCTATGGCGTGTCGGTGTCGGGCGTGGCGGGCACGGTGGTCAACAGGGGCACGATCAGCGGCGCGAACGGGACGGCGGTGGCCTTTGGATCAGGGTTGGCGAACCGGGTGCAAGTGTTTCCCACGTCCGTGTTCAACGGGATCGTGAAGGGCGGCGGCAACGCCAGTGTGGTGGCGTTATCCTCCGCCGCCTCGATCGGTACGATCAGCGGGATCGGCACGCAATTCGTCAATTTCGGCACCGTCGCGCTGGATAACCTCGCCACATGGGCTGTGAGCGGGTCCGTTGCGGGCGGCACGAAACTGGCCTTCCTTCCCGGTGGGGCGGGAACGATGATCTTCAACACGCCCTCGACGATGGCGGGCACCATCACGGGGTTTGGCGAGGCGGATTTCATCGCGTTGATCGGCGTGTCGACCGCCGCGTTGGGGGGCACTCTCTCGGCGGGCAAGACGCTGTCGATAGCGCAAATCAATGGGCAGACGTTGACCCTGGCGTTCGATGACTCGCGGTCGAAAACACCGGCGATCGTGAACACGGCGAACGGACGGTCGTATCAATACGACTATAACCCGAACGGCCAGGCGGTGGAGAACGCGACGGAGTATGGCGGCCCCAACGGAACCGGCACGCTTGTATCGCTGACGGTCAGCAAAACCAATGGCGTGGACGGGGTGTTCTCGTTCGTGACGGGGTCGAATTTCACCGGGATTAATTTCGGGGCGACCACCGGGACGTCGTTGTTTTACGCATATAATCCGAGCAGCACCGTTACGCTGACCGTATCGCAATATACGGCGCCGCGGGCGACGGGGACGAAGGTGTCGGATGTCGTTGATGGCAATGATGGGACGTCGTTGATCTACGCTTACAACCCGTCGGGGACGGTGAAATTGACGGCGCAAAAATGGAGCGGTACGGACCCGTCCTCGGGCGCGCCGATGGGGTCGAAGCTGTCGACGGTGGTGGATAACAACGACGGGACATCGTTGGTTTACGCGTATAATCCGAACGGCACGGTGACGTTGACGGTGCAGACCTGGTCTGGGACCGATCCCTCGAATGGCGCGCCGGCGGGAACCAAAATTTCCGACGTCGTGGATAACGCCGATGGGACGGTGCTGGTTTACGCATACAATCCAGCCAGCACGATCGCGAAGACGGCGATCCTTTACAGCGCGACCGATGCCTCCAATGGGGCGCCCGCGGGACGCCAGCTGTCCAAAGTGTTCGATTATAATAACGGCCAGTCGGCGATCACGGTTTTCAACGTCAACGGGACCAGCGGCACGGCGTTTTACAGCCTGTGGGACGGGGCGGGCGTGCCGATTTCCGGGATTTCCGGGGCGTTGGTGGCGACCAGTTCAGCGCTGATCAGCGCCGCGAACGCCTCCATCGGCGGCCCATATCCGGATCCGCGGGTCGAGGTCATCGACGCGGCGGGGTCCGCCTCATACGGCTACGGATCCAGTGTCGATCCCGGGGCCGGAGACTACGCGATCAGGTTCCTGGCGGGGACGGCGAACGAGACGGTGGTGCTGCATCAAGGCGGGGTGAACACGATCACCGGCTTTGACGCCGGCGCCGGCGATAGGCTCAGCGTGCGCGCGCTGATCGCCGAGGCGAATATCGATCCCGCTCGGTTGCATTCTTATCTGTCTGTTGAGCCCGACAACGGCGCGGTTTCGGTGCGGTTCGATCCGTCGGGGCATGGCGGCGGGAGCGTGGTCGCCGTCCTGGTGGAGGGTGGCGGGGTGTCAGGGCTCGCGGATCCGTTTAAATTGTTCAGCGATTAGACGCGGACGGGTTACCTCGGCCGGTCGTGATTAGGATGGAGCCGGGTGAGCGTGTATTCTGACGCGATGCGGCATGGCGGGACGGGAGGTTGGGACTCCGTGACACGGACCGGGAATGATCAGGGTTTGTCCCAAAGGGGCACGCCTTCGTTCAGGCTGCCGGTCGCCCCGCCGTCTGGAACATGCGGCCGCTATTGAACGTTAATCGCTCCGGGCTGGTCCGGACGTCAGAGGGTATTGTGAGTATTTTTCAATCACGCGCGGGTGCGATGAGC
>JAYVXQ010000369.1:0-4046 GCA_043785025.1 Acetobacteraceae bacterium | reverse complement strand
CCGACAGTGACACAACACGGTCGCGAAACAGGGAGCGTTCGGCGATGGCGGATGTGGTGACGGTGTTCGGCGGCTCGGGGTTCATTGGCCGTTATGTGGTCTGGCGCCTCGCCCGCATGGGCAAAACCGTCCGCGTCGCCGTGCGGGATACCGAGGCCGCGTTGTTTTTGAAGCCCTCGGGCGGGATCGGGCAGATCGTGCCGTTGCATGCCTCAATCACCGATGACGCGGGCGTGAAGCGGGCGGTCGCGGGGGCCGATTGGGTGGTGAACCTCGTCGGCATTCTGGCCGAGACGCGGGCAGCGAGTTTCCAGGCGATCCACACCGATGGCGCAGGCCGGGTCGCCCGGGCCTCGGCGGCGGCGGGCGTGAAGCGGCTGGTGCAAATATCCGCGTTGGGCGCGGATGCGCACAGCGATAGCCGGTACTCGGCGTCCAAAGCGCTAGGCGAGCAGGCCGTGCGCGCCGCGTTCCCGGAGGCGACAGTGCTGCGCCCATCGATCGTGTTCGGGCCGGAGGATAATTTCTTCAACCGGTTCGCGGGCATGACGCGGATGCTGCCGTTCATGCCGGTGATCCAGGGAGCGACGCGGATGCAGCCGGTCTATGTGCGCGATGTCGCCGCGGCCGTCATCGCGGCGCTGACGTTGGATGCGACGGTTGGCAAGACATTCGAACTCGGCGGACCCCGGGTTTTTCTGTTCGTCGATCTGCTGGCCTACATATTGAAAGTGACGGGCCGCGATCTGCCACTGATCAACATGCCGGTCGGATTGACCTGGCTGCAAGCGATGCTGCTGGAGCGTTTGCCGGGCAAACTGCTGACGCGCGATCAGTTGCGGACCCTCGCGCATGACAATGTCGTGGATTCACATGCCTTGGGCTTATCCGATCTCGGGGTGAACCCGACGCGGGTCGAGCAGATCGTGCCGGAGTATTTGCGACGTTACCGGCCCGGCGGTGGGCGGCGGCCGGTCATCGCATAGCGCGTTGCCGTTTCACGCCACGCGGGCTTACGATCGGAAACGGAGGACATCAGCATGACCCAGGCGAAACAGTTGCGGCGGTTATTGAGCGCGGAGGGCATGGTGATCGCGCCCGGCGCGCATGACGGGCTGACGGCGATGCTGGTGGCTCAGGCGGGATTTCCCGCGGTTTATATGACGGGCGCGGGGACCTCGGTCACGCATGGCTATCCGGATTTCGGGTTGCTGACCGCCAGCGAAATGATCGCCAACGCGGCGCGGATGGCGCGGGCGATCGACGTGCCGCTGATCGCGGACGCGGATACCGGTTACGGTAACGAACTGAACGTCATCCGCACCATCCAGGATTATGAGCGGGCCGGCGTTGCGGGCGTGCATATCGAGGATCAGGTTTCGCCGAAACGCTGCGGACACCTCGATGACAAGGAAATCGTTCCGCGTGAAGATTGGCTGGCGAAAATCCGCGCGGCCGCCTCGGCGCGGCGGGATCCGGATTTTCTGATCATCGCGCGCACCGACTCGCGCGCCGTCGTGGGGTTCGAGGAAGCCATCGCCCGCGCCAACGCCGCACTTGAAGCGGGCGCCGACATGGCCTTCGTCGAGGCGCCGCAAACGATGGAGGAAATCGCCGCGGTGCCGAAACGGGTGAAGGGTCCGTGTCTGTTGAACGTGGTCTGGGGCGGCAAAACGCCCGAGCTGGATTTTCGCGACGCGGAACGGTTGGGGTTCAAGCTGGCGATCGTGCCGGCCTTGCTGTTGAAGGCGACGATCAACGCGTGTGAGACGGCGCTGACGGAAATGAAGGCGTTGCACCGGCATCCGGCACCCCGCGATGGGATGACGGTGCATGAGGCGTTCGCCCGTGTCGGGGCGGCGGAATGGGGGGCGTACCGGACAAAGTTCCGGCCGGCCGAAACCAAACAAGCGGCGGAATGACATGATCACTCTGGGAAGCGGCGATTACCTTTACGAACCGCTGGAAAACTGGGGTTCGTTGCCGCCGGGATGGTCGTTCAAGGAAATCGGCGGAGTCGGTGTCGATTCGAAAGACAATGTCTATGTCTTCAATCGCGGCGAGCATCCGATGATCGTGTTCGACCGAAATGGTAATTTTTTGCGCGCCTGGGGTGAAGGCCTGTTTCCGCGCGCGCATGGTGTGTTCATGGCGCCGGACGACACGGTCTGGCTGACCGACGATGGCGATCACACCGTGCGGCAATGCACGCTGGATGGGAAAGTGCTGTTGACGCTTGGGACGTCGGGCAAGCCCTCGGCGTATATGGGCGGGCTGCCGTTCCATCGCTGCACGCATACGGCGATGGCGCCGAACGGGGATGTTTATGTCTCCGACGGGTACGGCAACTCGCGGGTGCATAAATACGCGCCAGATGGGCGGTTGTTGCTATCGTGGGGCGGGCCGGGAACGGACCCTGGGGAGTTCAACATCGTTCACAACATCACCTGCGACGCGGATGGGTTTGTGTATGTCGCGGACCGGGAAAATCATCGGATCCAGGTGTTCGACGGCAACGGCGCGTATCAGACGCAATGGAATAATTTGCACCGCCCCTGCGGGTTGTTCATGCCGCCGGGCAAGTGCCAAATTTGTTACGTGGGCGAACTGGGCCCGGTGCAGCCGGTCAATCGGGACATGCCAAATCTGGGGCCGCGGGTGACGATTTTGGACCATACGGGCAAGCGGATCGGACGCCTCGGCGGGTTGAACGCGGGGTTGGGCGCGCATCAGTTCATGGCGCCGCACGGGATGGCGGTAGACCAGCACGGCGATATTTATGTCGGCGAGGTGTCGTGGACACAGTGGCCACAATTATTTCCCGGCCAGCCCATGCCAGCGAATTTGCGATCGTTACGGAAATTCCGGCGGATCACGGCACGATGATCACGTTGGCGGGGACGTTGCCGGAAGACGCGGACCAGGCGGCTCTGTCGGGCCGGGTATGGCGGCCAGATGCCGGCGGACCCTCGGTCGTCGCGATCCGGAATGGATCGGTGATCGATATTTCGGCGGCGTTTCCGACCATGCGGGATTTGTGTGAAACGACCGATCCGGCCGCGGCAATGCGCGCGGCATCCGGCGAGGATCTGGGGCCACTGGCGGCGATGATCGCGAATACCGCGGTGGCCGGCCGGGACACAGCGAAACCCTGGTTGCTGGCGCCAATCGATTTGCACGCGATCAAGGCGGCGGGCGTCACGTTCGCGATTTCCATGCTGGAACGGGTGATCGAGGAGCGGGCACGGGGCGATATCTCGGCGGCGAACGCGATTCGCGCCGAGGTTACCGCGCTGGTCGGCGACGACTTTTCAAAGCTGAAACCGGGATCGGCTGAGACCATGCGGTTGAAGGACGTGCTGATCGCGCAAAACGCGTGGAGCCAGTATTTGGAGGTCGGCATCGGGCCGGACGCTGAGATTTTCACCAAGGCGCAACCGATGGCGGCGGTCGGGACAGGCATGGACGCGGGCGTGCATCCAGTGTCAACCTGGAACAACCCCGAACCCGAGGTCGTTCTGGTCGTGTCATCCTCCGGCGCGATCGTGGGCGCGTCCTTGGGCAATGATGTGAATTTGCGGGATGTCGAGGGACGCTCGGCGTTATTATTGAGCAAGGCGAAGGACAACAACGCGTCGTGCGCGATTGGTCCCTTTGTGCGATTCTTCGATGCGGCGTTCACATTGGACGATATTCGGTCGACGACGGTGTCGTTGCGGGTGGAGGGCTTGGATCAGTTCGTGTTGCAAGGGTCGTCCTCGATATCGAAAATCAGCCGGGATCCGGTGGACCTGGTGGCACAAATGCTGAATGCGCATCATCGGTTTCCCGATGGCGCCGTGTTGTTTCTGGGAACGATGTTCGCACCAATCGACGACCGGGATGTCGCGGGTCAGGGGTTCACGCATAAAACCGGGGATGTGGTGACGATCTCAGCGCCGAAACTTGGGGCGCTGGTCAATCGGATCATGCCGACGGATCAGTGTGAAGCCTGGAGTTTCGGGGTTGGGGCTTTGATGCGGAATTTATCTGGACGGGGGTTGTTG
>JAYVXQ010000368.1:0-4047 GCA_043785025.1 Acetobacteraceae bacterium | reverse complement strand
GCGTGGCCACCAGCCCGGCCTCGCGCAGATGGGCCAATTGCTGTGAAAGGCTTGGCTGGCGCAGTCCAAGCCTTTCCTCGAACACGGAGACCGCCGTCTCGCCATCCAGGAGATGGCGGAGAATGGTCAGGCGCATCGGATGCGCCAGGGCACGCAGCAACTCCGCCGCTGCCCGCGGATCGCAGTCATGGACCGTCCCCGGCGCGTGCCCCGACATCCTCGCTGGCATTTTCCTTGGCATCTTCTCCCTTGGCATCTTCCCCACCGTGGCCCCGCTCAATGTCCCGTTCCCCGCGGCGGGGCCGGTTGCCAGAACCAGACGGCGCCGTCACGGCGATCCGCTTCCGCCACGGTCGCGGGTGGCGGCAGGACCCCGGCCTCGCCGGGACGCCAGCCCGCCGGAGTGGAGAGGCCAGACGAGTCCGTCTCCCGCAGGGCCGCCAGCACACGGAGCAACTCGCCGGCATCGCGGCCATTGGTCAGGGGATAATAGCTGAGCATCCGCACCACTCCGGCGGGATCGATCAGGAAGGTGGCGCGCACGGTGGAGGTATCCGTGTCCGCCGGATGGAGCATCCCATAGGCATGGGCCACGGCCATCGAGATGTCCTCGGCCACCGGGAAGGGGATCTCCACCCCAAAGCCCTCGCGAATGGCGCGCAGCCAGGCGACATGGGCGAACACACTGTCCACCGACAGCCCGAGCAGATCGCACCCCATCTCCTGAAAACGCGGAAACGCCTCGGCCAGGGCGACGAATTCCGAGGTGCAGACAGGCGTGAAATCCGCCGGATGAGAGAAGAACAGCAGCCACCGGCCGCGATAATCCTCCAGGCGCCGCTCGCCCATCGTCGTGCGGACGCGGAAGGGGATGGCCGGCTCGCCGATGCGCGGCAGACGGCCGAACGGGCGTGGACCAGGGGAGCGCGGATCAGGCGTTTCGGTCACGGCGGCGCCTCAGAACCCGTTCAGGGGCAGTTTCAGGAAACGGCGGCCATGGGCGTCCGGCTCGGGCATCTGGCCGGCACGGATGTTCACCTGGACCGAGGGCAGGATGAGGGCCGGCATGGCCAGCGTGGCGTCACGCGCGGTGCGCGTGGCAACGAACGCGTCCTCATCGATGCCGTCGCGCACGTGGATGTTGCCGGCGCGTTGCGCGGCCACCGTGCTCTCCCAGGCCGGCGCGCGACCGCCGGGCGCGTAGTCGTGCGCGGTGAAGACGCGGGTTTCCGGTGGCAGCGCGAGGATGCGGCGGATCGAGCGGTACAAGGTCCGCGCGTCGCCGCCGGGGAAATCGCAGCGGGCGGTGCCGGAATCCGGCACGAACAGCGTGTCGCCGACGAAGGCCGCGTCCTCGATCACGTAGGTCATGCAGGCCGGGGTATGGCCGGGCGTGTGCAGGGCGCGGGCGCGCAGGCTGCCGATGAGGAAGGCCTCGTCATCCTTGAACAAATGATCGAACTGGCGCCCATCGGTTGGGAAATCCTGGTCCAGGCCGAACACATCGGAAAACATCTTTTGCACCGGCGCGATTTGATCGCCGATGCCGAGCCGGCCGCCGATCTCCGGCCGCAGCCAGGCGGCGCCCGAAAGGTGGTCGGCATGGACATGGGTCTCCAGCAGCCATTGGCAGGTCAGGCCATGCTCCCGGACCAGCGCGGCGATGCGCCCGGCGCCGGCGGTGGAGGTGCGGGCGGCCTTGGGATCGTAATTAAGGACGCTGTCGATGACCGCGCAGGCGCGGGTCGCCGGATCGGCCACGATGTAGGTGATGGTTCCGGTCTCCGGGTCGTACTGGGCCATGACATCCATGAATCGAGTTCTCCCACGCATGCGGCGCCAGGGAACGGGCGCTTGACAAAATATGAAATATGATCTTATATAACGTCAACAAAAAACATTCCCTCGCATCTGAACGGAGCCTTCCCGTGGTCAACCGGGCATGACGCATTTCACTCCCGTCTCCGCCATCATGGGCGGTCTCCTGATCGGGCTCTCCGCGTCCTGGCTGTGGCTCGCGCTTGGGCGCGTCGCCGGGATCAGCGGCATCCTCGGCGCGATGACGCGCGGCGAGGCCGGGTGGCGCCTCGCGTTCCTCGCCGGACTGATCGGCGCGCCGGTACTGTTCGGCCTTCTGGGCGGAGAGGTGCCCTGGCGCGCCCCGTCCGCCGGCTGGCCAGTGCTGATCGCGGGCGGCCTGCTGGTCGGCTTCGGCACGCGGCTGGGATCGGGCTGCACGAGCGGTCACGGCGTCTGCGGCCTCGCCCGCCTGTCGCCGCGTTCGATGGCGGCGACGCTCACGTTCATGGTGACGGCGGCCCTGGCCGTGGGCCTTCTGCGTCATGGATGGAGCGGCTGAGATGCGCCAGATCGCCGCCGCCCTGCTGGCGGGTTCCCTGTTCGGCCTGGGCCTGGTCCTCT
The DNA here is from genome assembly GCA_043785025.1 of Acetobacteraceae bacterium. Classification (GTDB taxonomy): domain Bacteria; phylum Pseudomonadota; class Alphaproteobacteria; order Acetobacterales; family Acetobacteraceae; genus Rhodopila. The sequence goes on along the minus strand of JAYVXQ010000368.1, from coordinate 1,626 downwards.
CGCGCATGGTGGACCCGCTGAAGGTCCAGGCCTTCCTCGACGTGACCGGGGATTGGGATCCAAGTCTCGCTCTTGTCATGGCGGCGGCGATTCCCATGGCGGCCCTGGGTCCGGCTCTGGTTCGCCGCCTCGGCGCGCCGCTGCTGGCACCGTACCCGGCGCGGCCGCCCGCGACGTCCGTCGATGCCCGCCTGATCGCGGGCGCGGTGCTGTTCGGCGCCGGATGGGGCCTCGTCGGATATTGTCCCGGCCCAGCGCTGGCGTCCCTGGGCAACGGCGCGGCGGGCACATGGATTTTCGTCGCCGCGATGCTGGCCGGCATGGCCGCGTACCGGCTTTTTCCGATGTCCGGCCGGACATGACCGGCGACGAAGTGCCGGGCGCCGACGCGCCCCTTTCGACACCAGTGCAGGTTCCTTCCCGCGACGCGCCATGTCCACCCACGAGCCGCTGATCCGCCTGGGGGTCTTCATCGCGGTCTTCGGCGTGATGGCGCTGTGGGAGGTGGTGGCGCCCCGCCGTTCCCGGGATACGGGAAGATGGCTCCGCTGGCCCAACAACCTTGGAGTCGCGGTACTCAACGCCGTCGTGGTCCGCGTTCTCTTTCCCGCGGCCGCCGTCGGCGCGGCGATGATCGCGCGGGAGCATCAATGGGGGCTTTTCAATCTCCTGCCCTCGCCGCGATGGGCCGCCGTCGCTGTCTCGGTGATCCTGCTCGATCTCGCGATCTACGCGCAGCATGTCGCCTTTCACGCCGTTCCGCCGTTATGGCGGCTGCATCGGATGCACCACGCCGACCTGGGGTTCGACGTGACGACCGGCCTGCGGTTCCACCCGGCCGAGATCGTCCTGTCGATGCTCATCAAGTCCGCCATCGTCCTCCTGCTTGGCGCGCCCGCGGTGGCCGTGGTGATCTTCGAGGTCGTCCTGAACGCCACCGCGATGTTCAACCATGGCAACGTTCGGATGGGGCTTCCGCTCGATCGCGTCCTGCGCCTGCTCGTCGTCACGCCAGATATGCACCGGGTGCATCATTCCGTTTCACGACGGGAAACCGACAGCAATTTCGGCTTCAGCCTTCCCTGGTGGGACCATCTGTTCGGAACCTATCGCGCCCAGCCGGAGACCGGGCACGAGGATATGGTGATCGGCATCGGGCAATTCCGTGATCCCGGCGCCTCGCGGCTGGACCGGATGCTGACGCAGCCCTTCCGCGAAGGACCCTGACGGTTCGGCCGCGACATTCGGAACGGAGGATGATCCGCCCTCGCGATTGACCGGTCCACGTCGCGCGGCGGCCGGAGACGATCCGGATCCTTGGCAAGGCCTTTCTTCCGCCTATATGAAAGGCTCTTATAGCGTCAGTTGTTGATACGGTCCCAGCCCGATGGCTCCGAGGATCATGGCGGCCGAACTTGCGGTCTGGCCCATCGCCTCCAAGGTTCGGCGCCACCCGAGGTAGTTCGGCAGGTTGTTCGTGGCGACCCCATGGAAGCGGCGAAGCCACTCTTTCAACTGTCCATGGTAGGCATTGACGTTGTCGATATGGAAATCCGGCGCTTGTGGGTTTGGCTTGCCGGGTGCTGGCAAAATGTGTGCCGGGATGCCGGCCTTGCGGGCAAAGGC
>JAYVXQ010000367.1:0-12815 GCA_043785025.1 Acetobacteraceae bacterium | reverse complement strand
ATCGCGGCAGCCGGTATTCGTTCGGCTATCCGGCCTGTCCGAAATTGGAGGATCAGGCGGCGATTCTGGACATGCTGGACGCGAAACGGATCGGCGTCGATCTGTCGGACGAATTTCAGTTGCACCCGGAACAATCGACCAGCGCGATCGTGACGGTCAATCCGCATGCGAAATACTTTTCGGTCTGACCGGGATCTGGTTGTTGAATATCAATTTTTTGAACGCCGCCAGAACCGCGGGAATCGGTTTGCCAAAACCGCGTCCTCGGCTATTGCAGCGTCTGTTCACCGCCTCGTCCCGGCCTCCCGCCGGGGGGAGAGCGTGATCCAACTGTCCGGAGACCGAACGGTATGATGACCTCGCGTGGCTTACTTCCCGGGACGGCCTGGCTTTGCATGACGGCGGCCATGGTTCTGACCTCCGGCTGCGCCCAACAGGCTGCCTGGTCCGGGGTCTATGCCATCGATGCGGCGGGCGCGGCGCGCACCTGTGTGGCACCGGCGGCGGCGCCCGCGGATGGTCAGAGCATCGCGGCGCAAATGCAGGTCAGCAATGAGGGCGGCTGGTGCGGCATCAACGCCACGCGGAGCGGGTCGCCGTTCGAATCCTATTTGCAGGTCGCGCGCCCCACGCATGGGAAAGTGTTCGCGCATCGCGTGGGGACCAAAACGCGGATCGATTACACGCCAGATGCCGGTTTCGCCGGCACCGACAGTTTCGCGGTCCGCCTGCTGCCGGGTCAGGCGGTGATCCAGGTTGGCGTGACCGTCACGAAATAGGGCTTATTTGTCGTAGGCGACCAGCGACTCGCAGGGGACGTCCAGGCGGGCGCGGCCGTTGAGGAACGTGAGTTCGATCAACGCGGCGACGGCGGGGACGATCGCGCCCTGCTGGCGCAGCAGTTTGACGCCGGCGGAGAAGGTGCCTCCCGTGGCCATGAGATCGTCGACCACCACCACGCGCTGGCCGGGACGGACGGCGTCGGCCTGAATTTCGACACGATCCTCACCGTATTCCAGCGCATAGTTTTCACCGACGGTGGGACCGGGCAGCTTGCCACGCTTGCGGATCATGATGAAGCCGCAGCCGAGTTTGAGGGCCAAAGGTGCCGCGACCAGGAAGCCGCGGCTTTCGATGCCCGCCAACAAATCGGGCAGATGCGGGCGCACCGCGCGCGCGAGGCGGCCCATCGCGACCTGCCAGGCATCGGCGTCGCGCAGCAGCGTGGAAATATCGTAAAACAGGATGCCAGGTTTGGGAAAATCCGGAATGCCCCGGATATGGTCCTTGAGGTCCATGGGGTGGCCTTTTCGCCGCGTGAACCCCTCGTTTAGAGGGCAGCCACCGGTTCGGCAACGCTCTGGGCCGCCGGGCATCCGGCGATGCTCTGAGCACCGGGCATCCGGCGACGCTTCTGGCGCCGGGCATCCGGCGACGCGCCGAACAACCGGGAGGCTGAACGTCAGGCGACCGCCATCGTTTCGGCGCAGACCCGGTTCCGGCCGGTGCGCTTGGCGGTGTAGAGCGCCTCATCGGTCCGGGCGATCAGGTCGCCCAACCGTTCGCCCCGGCGCAGCACGGCGGCCCCCACCGAACAGGTCACGACACCCAATTTCTGGCCGGTGGCGCGGTTGACCAGGGGGCGGCGCTCGAGAATTTCGCGGATCTGATCGCCCACGGTGATCGCCGCCTTCAGGCTCGCGCCGACCAGAATGATCGCGAACTCCTCCCCGCCATAGCGTGCGGCGGTGTCCCGGCCCTTGATGTGATCGGTCAGCACCCGCGCCAGCAGCCGCAGCACGTTGTCGCCCACGGGATGGCCATAGGTGTCGTTGAACGTCTTGAAATGGTCGATGTCCAGCAGCAGCAGCGCGACATCGGCCCCATCCCGCAGCCCATCCGCCGCCGCCTGTGACAAGGCCCGATCGAACATCCGCCGGTTCGCGAGACCCGTCAGAGCGTCGCGGGTCGCCGCCGTCTCGGCATGGGCCAGCGCTTCCTGCAGCTCGCCGATGCGGCTGACGGAGGCCGCGAAGAGCTGTTCCAATGCGCGCAGCCGCTCGCTGGTTTCGGTGGTCGCGGTTTGCAGCACGCCGATCGCCTCGCCGATCGGACCCGCCTCCGACTGCTCGGTCAGCACCGGAGACCAGGCGCGCAGCGCGCCGTTGAGTCCCTCGATCGCGCCGCTGCCCGCGTCGATCCGGTCCACCAGACTCGCGGCGATCAGGCCCAGTTCGTGGGAGTTGTCTTTCATGGCGCCGAAATCGAGGGTTTCGCCGAGGAACTCAGCGTGCAGCGCGTCAAGCATGCCGGGGGTCAACGCGTCCCGCTGGCCGCTCAGTTCGTCGATGCGTTTGGTGAGGGCGGGATGCTCATCGCCGCGCAAGGCGTACCAAAGCGCGAAATTGCGCGGGGTCGGCGGAATGTGGCGGGCCCGCAGCGCCTGCATGGCGGCCTCGGCGCGTTCCCTGATGCGATCCGTCGCTTGCATGGTGGCACCCATTCTGGCTCGGTTCCAATCGCGGGCCGCCGTCGGGGCGGCCGTGTCGAAGCCAGTTTAGGTGACAGGTCTTAACAGACGGTGAACATGAGCGTTCAGAGCGTCATTCGTTCTGGTGGACACCTGAACGGATAAAGGTGCTCGCCTAAACCCGCTCTAAGCCGCCAAGGCGCGCATGTGAACATACAGATCGGCCTTGCCTTCGAACCCGATCCCCGGCAGGTCCGGCAGCGTCACGATGCTGTTTTCGACCCGCGTGCCGTCGGGGAAACCGCCATAGGGCTGGAACACGTCGGGGTAGCTCTCGTTGCCGCCAAGGCCGAGACCGGCGGCGATCGCCAGCGACATTTGGTGGCCGCCATGCGGCACGCAGCGAGTCCAGGACCAGCCGGCGGCTTTCAGCATCCCGAGGGTGCGCTGATACTCGCAAAGCCCGTAGGACAGGGCGCAATCGAACTGCAGCCAGTCCCGATCGGGGCGCATGCCGCCATGCCGGATCAGATTGCGCGCGTCCTGGTGGCTGAACAGATTCTCCCCGGTCGCCATCGCGCCGGGATAGAATTCCGCCAGCGCGGCCTGGAGTTGGTAATCCAGCGGATCGCCCGCTTCCTCGTACCAGAACAGATCGTATTGACGCAGCATCTTCGCATAGGCGATGGCGGTTTCCAGATCGAACCGGCCGTTGGCGTCGACCGCCAGGCGGCAATTGGGCCCGATCTCGGTCAGCACCGACTCGACGCGGCGCTGATCGATCGCCAGGGATTCTCCGCCGATTTTCATTTTGACGACGGTGTAGCCGCGATCGAGATAGCTTCGCATTTCCCCGCGCAGCGCGCTGTCGTCCTTGCCGGGATAGTAATAGCCGCCGGCGGCGTAAACGAAGACGTTTGGGTCGGCGGTGCGGCCGTGCCGTTCGGCCAGCAGGCGGAACAGCGGCTTGCCCGCGATTTTCGCGACGGCGTCCCAGACCGCCATGTCGATCGTGCCGACCGCGACCGAACGATCGCCATGCCCGCCCGGTTTCTCGTTGCGCATCATGCAAGCCCAGACCCGGTCGGGATCGAAATTTTCGCCGGTGGGGTCGAGCAGGGGGGCGGGCTCGGCGGCCAGCAGACGGGGGGCGAACCGCTCCCGGATCAAGCCGCCCTGGCCATAGCGGCCGTTGGAATTGAAGCCGTAGCCGATGACCAGCTTACCATCGCGGACGGCGTTGGTGACGACCGCGACGAGGCTCGTCGTCATGGTGCTGAAGTCGATATAGGCGTTGCGGATGGGCGAGCTGATGGGCTGCGTCACCTCCCGCACGTCCAGAATCCGCAAGGGCATGACGTTGGCTAGCGGAAAATGGAATGCGGACGGGCGATCGCGGCGGTCAGCGCGCCCGGGGACGTGATGGTTGAAGCAAGAGGGGTGGCCGACGCAGTGGTTGCGGGCGCCGCCGGCGAGGCGCGGGGCACGGCGGCGGTTGTCTGAGTCTGCCGGCGCGACTCGGGCCCGGTTTTCACCGGCAAAGCGGGCGGCGGTTCCGGGATATCCGCGCCCAACGCGCGCGACAATTTCCGGCACGCCTCCAGCACCGCTGGCAGCAGCCCCCGCGGTCTGGGCGGGCGCATCCGCAGCGACGGCGCGGCGATCAGCATCACCGCGATCACCTGGCCGGAGGCATCGCGCACCGGCGCGCCGACCGTCACGGTGCCGGCCACAATCTCAGAATCCGTGATCACATAACCGCGCTGGCGAATCCGGTGCAGATCGGCGGCGATCCAGGTCGGGTCGATCCGGGTCGAGGGGGTGTAGCGTTGCAGGCGTTGCGCCAGAACCTGGGTTTGCACGGCCTCGGGCGCATGGGCCAGCAGAAGGCGGCCGCTACCCGCATGCAATGGCATGCGCTTGCCGACTTCGGTGTAAATCCGCAGGTTCGGGTCGGTCTGATAGATCGCCGCCGTCTCAACCTCCAGCCCCTCGCGGACACGTATATAGACGTTTTCGCCGGTGGCGTGGCCGAGGCCGATCAGGAAGGGCATGGCGGTCGCGGCCAGCGCGCCTTGTTCTGACGCGGCGCTGCCGAGGACGGCCCATCGCGCGCCGAGGCGCCAAAGCCCATTGGCTTCATCCTGGATGACGAAATCGCGGGCTTGCAGGGCGTGCAGCGCCTCCAGCGCCGCGGATTTGCCGCAGCGCGCGGTTTCGGTGAGGACCGCCAGCGGGACCGGCCCGCCGCGCGCCAGGACTTCCAGCAGATCGAGGGCGCGGTTGATGCCGCCCGCCACGATCTCCCGCGCCATCTCGCGGGCGGCCTCGCGTTCGCGCGCGATTTGCTCGGGCGAGGGCACGGGATCCATTCTCGCCGCGGATGTTCGGGGGGCGGGCTTCGCTTTGGCGGCCTGGGTTGCCCGGGGTTTCGCCGGGGCCGGTTCGCGGTCGGCGGTTTTCGCCGGGTTCGCGCTGGCGGCTTTCCCCTGAACGGGTTTTTTCACCGGTTGGGCGCGTTTCGCCGCCGCCTTGCGCGCGGGCGTCGCGGCGGAGATGGGTTTGCGGGAAGGTGTTTTCGCCCCGGCGGCCGCTTTGCGCGCCACAACCGCTTTCCGCGATGGGGCCGGTTGCGCCGCGCTGGTTTTGACCGTGCGCGCTTTGGCGGCGGTTTTCGGCGGGCTTCGGACCTGACCGACCTTCACCAACCCCTTCATACCGTCCGCTTTCGCGGCACCGGCCGCCGTCCGGCCCTTCGCCACGGGACTGACAGTTGCCCGGCGAGTCGGTTTAACGCGTGCGATGGAGGCCATTTGGGGAACTCTCGGCGTGGTTGAATCACGTTGGTGGGTCATGCCAGAGCTCACGCTCCTGACCTGGGCCTTGTTCATACTGGATGGTAGCATGTCATCCCAGCCGATCGGGGTCAAAAGCAATATTGGATGAGTTTTGCCAGGTTGGTTTCCTAACCAACTGTAATATATGAATAAATAAGCATTGCGCTGACGGCATGGCAGGAATGCCGATCCGGGCGGGGGTTCGGGGGGAACGATCGGAAAGCGCGATGGTGACGATCCAATGCTTGTCCCCGCCAGACGCCTGGGGTAAAGCGCCGCGTTCATGCGGTTCGGGCCACAGCCCAGATCGCATGGGCGCGAGATGACCGCGGGCGTGGTGAAATTGGTAGACACGCCAGATTTAGGTTCTGGTGGCGTAAGCCGTGGGGGTTCAAGTCCCTCCGCCCGCACCAGGCCGAACGCGCGACGACCCCCGGAATTCCGGGATCCGATGGACGAGCGTACATAATATATATAGGACGGATTGTCAGATGCAGGTGACCGAGACACTTTCCGAAGGCCTCAGGCGCGCGTTCGCCGTGGTTGTTCCCGCGGCCGATATCGAGGACCGTCGGGCCGCGCGGCTGTCGGAACTGGCGAAACAGGTCAACCTGCCCGGTTTCCGGCCGGGCAAAGTGCCGATGCCCATCGTCCGCCAGCGCTTCGGCGGCGCCGTCGCGCAAGAGGTGATGGAACAGTCGATCAACGAGGCCACGCAGCAACTGCTGAGCGAGCGGGAATTGCGGCCCGCCGTCACGCCGAAGCTGGAACTGGTGTCGGTCGAGCCGACGGCGACCGGGCCCGCCAAGGATCTTGAGTTCAAGATCGAGATGGAGATTCTGCCGGACATCCCGCTGCCCGATTTCTCGGCGTTCACGCTGACACGCCATGTCGCCAAGGTCCCATCGGCCGAGGTCGATAAAGCGGTGACCGAGATCGCCGGACGCAATCGCGATCTGGTGGAGATCACGCCCGAGGAACTCGCCACCCGCGGTGACAGCCAGGGCGCCATCAAAGGCGACGTCATGACGATCGACTACCTCGGCAAAATCGACGGCGTGCCGTTTCCGGGCGGCACCGCGTCCGACACCGATGTCGATATCGGCGGTTCGGGGTTCATCCCGGGCTTCCTGGAACAGATCGAGGGGATGAAGCCCGGCGAGTCGAAAATCATCAACGTGACCTTCCCCACGGTCTATCAGGCCGAGGCGCTGGCGGGCAAAGACGCGACGTTCGACATCACGGCGAAGCAGTTACGCAAGGGCGTGCCCGCCGCGATCGACGATACGCTGGCGGAAAAACTCGGCTTCGACACGTTGGAAAGCCTGCGCGAGACCATAACCGGGATGCAGCAGCGCCGCCTGGATGGGCTGTCGCGCATGCGCCTCAAACGCGATCTGCTGGACGCGCTGGCCAACAGCGTCAGCTTCGACCCCCCGGCCTCGCTGGCGGATCAGGAGTTCGAGCAGATCTGGAAAAACCTGGAAGCGGGCCGCGCCAACGACACGTTGGACGAGGACGACAAGGCCAAGTCCGAGGACGAATTGCGCACCGAATACCGCGCGATCGCCGAGCGCCGGGTGCGCCTTGGCCTGTTGTTGGGCGAGATCGGACGGCGGAACAGCATCGCGGTGACGCCCGAGGAAGTGAACGCCGCGATCCGCGCCGAGGCCTCCCGCTATCCGGGTCAGGAAGCGCAGATGATCGAGTTCTACCGCAACTATCCCGCCGCGACCGACGCCCTGCGCGGACCGATCTTCGAGGATAAGGTGGTCGACTACGTGCTGGAATCGGCCACGGTGACGGACGACGAAATCTCGGTCGAAGCGCTGGAAAAGGATGATTCCGACGACAAGCCGGCGCCCGCGGTCGAGGCTGAATCGCCGCCGGCCTGAAATGACGCTGGCAATCGCCGCGCGGCGGCCTATCTTAACTGTTCACGTTTCCTGAACCTTAACCCTTTCGGCGCGTGTCCCTGATAAAGGTATCCCCATGAGAGAGCGTGACCCCGTCGAAATCTATAACAACAACCTGGTGCCGATGGTGGTCGAGCAGACCGCCCGCGGCGAACGGGCTTTCGACATCTATTCCCGGTTGTTGAAGGAACGCATCATCTTCCTGACCGGCCCGATCTACGATCAGGTCGCCAGTCTGATTTGCGCGCAGCTGCTGTTCCTGGAATCCGAGAATCCGTCGAAGGATATTTCGTTTTATATCAACAGTCCTGGCGGCGTGGTCACCGCGGGCCTCGCGATGTACGACACGATGCAGTACATCCGCAGTCCGGTGTCCACCGTATGCGTCGGCATGGCGGCATCAGCGGGTTCGCTGCTGTTGACCGCTGGCGCCAAGGGCAAGCGGTACGCTCTGCCGAACAGCCAGGTGATGATCCACCAGCCCTCGGGCGGGGCGCAGGGCCAGGCGACGGATATCGAGATCCAGGCGCGGGAGATTTTGAAGACACGGGCGCGTCTGAACCTGATTTACGTGCATCATACCGGCCAGACCCTGGCCGAGATCGAGTCGAAAATGGAGCGTGACACCTATTTGTCGGCGACCGAGGCGCGCGATTTCGGTCTGGTGGATGAGGTCGTCAGCAGCCGTCCGCCGAGTGGCGCCGAATCCACGCCGGCCTGAGGCACGAAAAAGCGGCGTATTCTGTCCTGAAAACCGCCGAACCGGGAAAAATCGCCCGGTAAAGCGGTTTTTATCGTCCCGACCCTGGAAATTTTCACATTTGGCAAGGTTTTCCATGGTTGTGTGCCGATAAGACGATGGCTTCCGTGACCGTCTCGTGTCACGAAACAGTCCCGTCCTTGCCGTGGCCCGAACGGGAGGGCTAGTATCCCGAGGTGTTCCCCCGCGTCCGGGGGAGGAGAGCGCATGAGCAAGTCCGGCGATTCGAAGAACACCCTGTATTGCTCGTTCTGCGGCAAATCGCAGCACGAGGTCCGCAAACTGATCGCCGGTCCCACGGTGTTCATTTGCGACGAGTGCGTCGAGCTGTGCATGGACATCATCCGTGAGGAGCATAAGACGCACCTCGTGAAGTCACGCGATGGCGTGCCGACCCCGCGCGAGATCTGCAAGGTGCTGGACGATTACGTGATCGGCCAGAGCCACGCGAAGAAGGTTTTGGCGGTGGCGGTGCATAACCACTACAAGCGTCTCGCGCATGGCCAGAAGAACAACGACGTCGAGATCGCCAAGTCGAACATCCTGCTTCTGGGGCCGACCGGTTCGGGCAAGACGCTTTTGGCGCAGACCCTGGCGCGCATTCTGGACGTGCCGTTCACGATGGCCGACGCCACGACGCTGACCGAAGCCGGTTACGTGGGCGAGGATGTCGAAAACATCATCCTCAAGCTGCTGCAAGCCGCCGATTACAACGTCGAACGGGCGCAGCGCGGCATCGTCTATATCGACGAGGTCGATAAGATATCGCGCAAATCCGACAATCCCTCGATTACCCGCGACGTCAGCGGCGAAGGCGTGCAGCAGGCGCTGTTGAAGATCATGGAGGGCACCGTTGCCTCGGTGCCGCCGCAGGGCGGGCGCAAGCATCCGCAGCAGGAGTTTTTGCAGGTCGACACCACTAACATTCTGTTCATCTGCGGCGGGGCTTTCTCGGGGCTGGATAAGATCATCTCCTCGCGCGGGAAGGGTTCGGGGATCGGCTATGGCGCCGAGGTCCGCCCGTCCGAGGAACGCCGCATGGGTGCGGTATTGCGCGAGGTGGAGCCGGAGGATCTGCTGAAATTCGGGCTGATCCCTGAGTTCATCGGCCGGTTGCCGGTGGTGGCGACGCTGGAGGATCTGGACGAAGGCGCGTTGATGGAAATCCTGACCAAGCCGAAGAATGCCTTGGTCAAGCAGTATGGGCGTTTGTTCGAGATGGAGGGGATCAAGCTGTCCTTCACCGACGACGCCCTGAAATCGGTCGCGGCCCGCGCGATCACCCGCAAGACGGGCGCGCGCGGATTGCGTTCGATCATGGAGCAGATTTTGCTCAACACGATGTTCGAGCTGCCGGGTCTGGATGGGGTCGAGGAAGTCGTGGTCAACCGGGAGGTGGCGGAATCTCGTGCCAACCCGCTTTACATCCACGGGAAGGAGCGGGCGGAAAACAGCGCCTGAGACACACCGGACCGGCTCGCGGGGGTCTTTTGTCAAGATCTTGCGGGAGCATGGGACGGTGCCGATATGCAACCGATCACTCGTACGGGTGACATGAGGAAAGCGTCTGTCGTGCCATTTATGGGCGGCCCCGACGCCGACCGTCCAACAGGAGGTCACAAATGACTGAAGCCACCGACTCCGCTCCCGAGCGGATCAATCCACCGGCCAAAGGCGACGTGATGGCGGTTCTGCCATTGCGCGACATCGTCGTATTCCCGCACATGATCGTGCCCTTGTTCGTCGGCCGCGAGAAATCGGTGCTGGCGTTGGAAGCGGTGATGAAGGAGGACAAGCAAATCTTGCTGGTCGCCCAACGCAACGCCACGCAGGACGATCCGTCGGTCGACGACATCTACCGCCTGGGGACGGTGTCGACGATTCTGCAACTGCTGAAACTGCCCGATGGCACGGTCAAAGTGCTGGTCGAAGGCGGGCGGCGCGCCAAGATCACGGGGTTCCGCGAAACCAAACCGTATTTCGAGGCCTCGGTCGAGCCGGTCGCGGAAACGCCGGGCGATAAAAAGAGCCTGGATGCGCTGTCCCGCTCGGTCGTGACGCAGTTCGAACAATATATCAAGCTGAACAAGAAGATCGCCCCCGAGGTTCTGGTGTCGCTGAACCAGATCGAGGAGCCGTCGAAGCTGGCTGACACGGTGGCCAGTCACCTCAATCTGAAGATCCCCGAGAAGCAGGAGCTGCTGGAACTGCACCGCGTGAGCGACCGGCTGGAAAAAGCCTTCGCGCACATGGAGAACGAAATCGGCGTCTTGCAGGTCGAGAAGAAGATTCGCGGCCGGGTGAAGCGGCAGATGGAGAAAACCCAGCGCGAGTACTATTTGAATGAGCAGTTGAAGGCCATTCAGAAGGAATTGGGCGAGGGCGAGGACGGCCAGGACGAGAACGCCGAACTCGAGGACAAGATCAAGAAGACCCGCCTGTCGAAGGAAGCCCGCGAAAAGGCGATGGGCGAGTTGAAGAAACTCCGCACCATGTCGCCGATGAGCGCGGAAGCCACCGTGGTGCGCAATTATTTGCAGTGGATCCTGTCGATCCCCTGGAAGAAGCGCAGCAAGGTTCGCAACGACGTGGTCGAGGCGGAGAAGATCCTGAACGAGGATCATTTCGGGCTTGAGAAGGTCAAAGAACGGATTTTGGAATATCTGGCGGTGCAGGCGCGCAGTCCGAAAGTCCGGGGCGCGATCCTGTGCCTGGTGGGACCGCCGGGCGTCGGCAAGACGTCGCTCGGAAAATCCATCGCGCGTGCGACGGGCCGGAATTTCGTGCGCATGTCCCTGGGTGGCGTGCGTGACGAGGCCGAGGTGCGGGGCCATCGCCGGACCTATATCGGGTCGATGCCCGGTAAGGTCATCCAGGGGATGAAGAAGGCGAAGACGTCGAACCCGCTGTTTTTGTTGGACGAAATCGACAAACTCGGCGCGGATTGGCGCGGCGATCCGTCCTCGGCGTTGCTGGAGGTCTTGGATCCCGAGCAGAACAGCACCTTCGCCGATCACTATCTGGAGGTGGATTACGATCTGTCCGACGTGATGTTCGTCACCACGGCCAACAGTCTGCGGATGCCGCAGCCGCTGATGGACCGGATGGAGATCATTCGCATTCCCGGCTATACCGAGGATGAGAAGGTTGAGATCGCGAAACGCCATTTGATCCCGAAACAGGCTGAGGCGCATGGCCTGAAGAAGGACGAATGGGGCATCACCGACGAGGCGTTGCACGAGCTGATCCGGCACTGGACGCGTGAAGCCGGGGTGCGGAACCTGGAACGTGAGCTGGCGAACCTCGCCCGTAAATCGGTGAAGGACATCGTCATCAACAAGACGACGTCCGTGATGGTCGATATGTCCAACCTCGAAACCTTCGCGGGCGTGAAGAAATACCGCTTTGGTGAAACCGAGGCCGAGGACATGGTCGGTGTCGTCACCGGCCTCGCCTGGACGGAAGTGGGTGGCGAGATTCTGACCATCGAATCAGTGCTGCTGCCGGGTAAGGGCAACGTGAAGTCGTCGGGCAAGTTGGGCGACGTGATGCAGGAAAGCGTGTCGGCGGCGTTGAGTTACGTGCGCAGCCGCTCGATCCGGTTCGGCATCAAGCCGACCTTGTTCGAGAAGCGTGACATCCACGTGCACGTGCCGGAGGGGGCGACTCCGAAGGACGGTCCGTCGGCGGGAATCGCGATGGCGACATCCATCGTCTCCGTGCTGACCGGGATCCCGGTGCGCCGCGACGTCGCGATGACGGGCGAAATCACGTTACGCGGGCGTGTGTTGCCGATCGGCGGATTGAAAGAGAAGCTGTTGGCGGCGTTACGGGCGGGCATCAAGACGGTGTTCATTCCGAAGGACAACGAGAAGGATCTGGCTGAGATTCCCGATAACGTGAAGAACAACCTCATTCTGATCCCGGTTTCGGATGTCGATGAGGTGATCGCCAAGGCGCTCGTGAGGCCGCCGATCGCGATCGAATGGGAGGAGCCGCCGGAGATACCGCCGGTTCCCCCGCAGGCGCAGCCGGCTGGCGCGTCTTTGCCGCACTGATCGGGCGTGCTAGCCACTCTCCCCTGGCCTGAAGGGGGGAGTGGTTTCGCGCGCGCGTGATCCAAGCCCAATGATTTGGGCCTGTCGTAGTAGAACAGGGGAAATTGACACGTGAACAAGAACGACCTTATCGCGGCGGTCTCGGATAATACTGACCTGAATCGCGCGAAGGCGGGTGAGGCTGTCGACGCCGTCCTCGCCGCGATCACCGCCGCGCTGACCAGCAAGGACGAGGTCCGTCTGGCCGGGTTTGGCACCTTCGTCGCCGCTGAGCGCAAGGCGGGCACGGGACGGAATCCGCGCACCGGCGAGGAAATGCAGATCCCGGCGTCGACCACCGTCCGGTTCAAGGTCGGCAAGGGGTTGAAGGACTCGGTCAACGCCTGAGGCGGCCGGCGCATTCGCTTTAACGATTTATGTGACTTGAATCGGCGCGCCGGTTCGGTATTCTCCAGCCGCCGCGCGGGTCCAAAGACGGGCTCGCGCGGCGATTTTTCAGGCGGTTAGCTCAGCGGTAGAGCGTCTCGTTTACATCGAGAGGGCCGGCGGTTCGAATCCGTCACCGCCTACCAAGAAACCAGATCTTCGCGCTGGAATTTTCGCGGTTTGACGCTTGACGCATCGGGGTTCGCGGCCTAAAGCCTCGCCTCCGCCAAAGCGGGAGTAGCTCAGTTGGTTAGAGCGCCGGCCTGTCACGCCGGAGGTCGCGGGTTCGAGCCCCGTCTCTCGCGCCACGGCGCATCGATCGGGTCGCACCGGTCCCGTGTCCTGGCA
>JAYVXQ010000366.1:0-4054 GCA_043785025.1 Acetobacteraceae bacterium | reverse complement strand
GTTCGTCCACGCGGGCATCCGGCCGGGCGTGCCGCTGGACAAACAGGAAAAGCAGGATTTGTTGTGGATAAGGGAACCTTTCCTGTCCTGGAAACCGTTACATGACGCCGTTGTCGTGCACGGTCATACGCCAAGGCAAGAACCGGCGGTTCGTAACAATCGGATCGGGATCGATACCGGCGCGGTGATGGGCGGGTCCCTCACCTGCGTCGTGCTGGAAGAAGATCGTCTGGGCTTCATTCGCGGTTAACACGTTGCTGTCAGATTTTACGACCTAACAACTCGCCTCACCCGGATCACGGCACACGACATGAACCAGATATCTTCCAAGGGATCTTCGCCGCTTCCCAACGGGTCCGACCCGGGGGAACCGTCGCCGGATTACGTCGCCGCGATCCAACGGCTGGCGCATACCAACGTGCTGGTGGTCGGCGACCTGATGCTGGATCGTTACGTCTACGGCGATGTGAACCGCATCAGCCTCGAAGCGCCGGTCCCGATCCTGTCGATCGACCGGGAGCTGACGATCCCCGGCGGCGCGGGCAACGTGCTGCGAAATCTCACGGCGTTGGGCTCGGCGGTCGCGTTCATCACCGTCGTCGGCGACGACGAAGCGGGGTCGGAGCTGACGGCGCTGGTCGGCGGCCACGCGAATGTGGAGCCGTGGTTGCTGGTGCAAGGTGGGCGCACCACGACGCAAAAAACCCGGTTCGTGACCAAGGGCCAGCAGATGTTCCGCGCCGACCGCGAGCAGACGGACGCGATCCACGCCAAGCTGGCGGACCGGATGGTGCGGATCGCGGTGGACGCGATGGCGGCGACGTCCGTCACCGTGCTGTCGGATTACGGCAAGGGCGTGCTGTCGGGCGATGTGCCGACCCGGCTGGTGGCGGCGGCGCGCGCCGCGGGCAGGCGCGTCATCGTCGATCCTCGCGGATCGGATTTCGTGCGCTATACTGGGGCCGACATCGTCATGCCGAACCGGCCGGAGCTGGCGGCGGCCACCGGCATGCCCGTCGATTCCGAAGGCGCGATCGACGCCGCCGCGCAGACCTTGCGTAACCGGTTCGATTTCGGTGCGGTCGTGGTCACCCGCGGCAATGACGGCATGACCCTGGTCGATGGCGATGGCGTGAAGCACTTCCCCGCCGAGGCGCGCGAGGTTTTCGACACCACCGGCTGCGGCGACACCGCGCTGGCGGCTCTCGCGGCCGGCGTGGCGGCGAATTTGCCGCTGGCCGTCGCGGTGCGGCTCGCGAACATCGCGGCGGGCGTGGTGGTGGGAAAAGTCGGCTCGGCGGTGGCGCGGGAGGCGGAGTTGCTCGCCGCGATCTCCCCCGATCTCGGCGTATCCCGGAAAATCATGACGTTGGAGGAAGTGGCGGAGCAAGCCGAGCGGTGGCGCCATCGCGGCTGGCGCGTCGGATTCACCAATGGCTGCTTCGATCTGCTGCATCCCGGCCACCTGCATTTGCTGGAATCCGGACGGGCGGGGTGCGACCGCCTGATCGTCGGGTTGAACTCGGACGGCAGTGCCAGGCGGTTAAAGGGGCCGACACGGCCGGCGCAGAAACAGGATGCGCGGGCCGCGATCGTGGCGAGCCTGGCGCCGGTCGATCTGGTGTGCGTGTTCGAGGAGGATACGCCGGAGCGTCTGATCCGCGCGATCCGCCCGGATGTCTTGATCGCGGGCGGCGATGATGGGGTCGAGGAGGCATTGGGCGCGGATCTGGTGCGCGAGTGGGGCGGTAAGGTGACGCTGGCGGATATGCTGCCCGGCCATTCGACGGCGGCGACGTTGGAGAGGATCCGGGGGTAGGGAGCGTTCTGGGCTGGCCCTGAAACCCGCCAGAAGGGCGCCGCCCTCCTGGACCTCCCGCCCAAGGGCGAGGCCCTTGGGGATCTGTTACTTTGGGTCAGGAGATAAGGGGGGCCGACCGTGACGTCTCAACGTCCGTGTCGGCCCCCCTTATCTCCTGACCCAAACGGACTGGGTCCAGGGCTATCGCCCTGGCGGAGGGTCCGGGAGGCAGCGCCTTCGGGCGGGTCTCGGCTGAGCCCAGAATTCCTTCCCTACCCCCGCCGCAAAACAAACAACCCCTGCTCCCCAAACACATTCGCCAACCGCGGAAACCGCCGCCAAGGCGCCCGCCGACCCTCATCATCCGCCGCCAACCACTGTTCCACCACGTAATTCTCCTGCTCGCACAGCGCGAAAAAATCACGAATCGTGCACGGGTGAATATTCGGCGTCTCATACCAATGCCGCGACCACGCCGAGGTCATTGGCATCCGTCCCGTCCACAGCAATTGCCACCGCAACCGCCAATGACCAAAATTCGGAAAACTCACAACCGCGTTCTTGCCAATCCGCAACATCTGCGCCAGCACCAGACGCGGCCGCTCCACCGCCTGCAGCGTGCGTGACAAAACCACGTAATCGAAAGCCTGATCGGGATAATGCGCCAGATCGGTGTCGGCATCGCCGTGCATCACCGGCAGACCGTGCGCGACCGCCTGCGTGACCTCCCCCATATCGATCTCGATGCCGCGCGCGTCGCAGCCTTTCTCCTGATACAGCCGCTCGATCAGCGTGCCGTCGCCGCACCCAATGTCCAGCACCCGCGAACCCGGCGCGATCATCCCCGCGATCAACGCCAGATCCAGACGCATGTTTTTCGCGACGAACTGGATCGGATCGCGGACCGCCGTCATGTTTGCGCCGCCAGCCGAGCCGCCTGATCCTCGGCGGTCAGCGCGTCAATGAACTCATCCAGATCGCCGATCATCACGCGATCGATTTTATACAATGTCAGATTGATCCGATGATCCGACACGCGGCCCTGAGGAAAATTATAAGTGCGAATCCGCTCGCTACGATCGCCGGTCCCAACCTGGGACTTGCGATCGGCCGAGCGGCTGGCATGCAATGTCGCGCGCTGCTGCTCATACATGCGCGCGCGCAGGATCTTCATCGCCTTGGCGCGGTTCTTGTGCTGGCTCCGCTCCTCCTGCATCGCCACCACGATGCCCGTCGGAATATGCGTGATGCGGACAGCGCTTTCGGTCTTGTTGACGTGCTGCCCGCCGGCGCCCGAGGCGCGATAAACATCGATCCGCAGATCGCCTTCATCGATGTGCACATCGACCTCCTCCGCCTCCGGCAGCACCGCGACAGTGACGGTGGAGGTGTGGATACGCCCCTGGCTCTCGGTCGCGGGCACGCGCTGAACCCGGTGAACACCGGATTCGTATTTCAGGCGAGCAAACACGTCGCGCCCATTGATATCGGCGGTGGCGTCTTTCAACCCACCCAATCCGGTATCGTTATAATCGAGGATCTCAAAGCGCCAGCCCCGCGCCTCCGCGTATTTCTGATACATCGCGAACAGTTCGGCGGCGAATAATCCCGCCTCGTCACCCCCCGCCGCGGGCCGGATTTCCAAAATCGCGGAGCGCGCGTCGGCTTCATCCTTCGGCAGCAACGCCAGTTGAATCTCATGTTCCAGCGCGGGGATTTTGTCTTTCAGGTCATAAAGCTCGGCTTCCGCCAGTTCTTTCATTTCCGGATCGGTCAACAGCGCACTGGCCTCGTTCCGCGCCTGTTCGGCGGCGCGCAAATCGCCAATGCGCGCGACAACCGGCTCGATATCCGACAGCTCGCGGGACGCGCGAACATACGCTTCCCCCGTCACCCCGTCCGACAGCAAAGCCCGCAACTCCTCGGCGCGCGCGGCGATACGATCGAGTTTAAGAGCTAAATTCATGACAAATGAGCGGGCAGGTCAGCCAGAGCGACCGCGGTTTGCGCGCCGCTGCGCAGATCTTTCACCTGTGCCACGCCTTGCGCCAGATCGTCGGCGCCAAGAATAACGGCGGCATGGGCCCCGATCTTATTGGCCCGTTCCATGCGTCGCCGCAAATTGCCGCGGTATTCCATTTCGGTGCGAAGACCCGCCGCGCGCAACGCCTGACAGATCCCAATCGCCGCCGCCTCCGCCTCAGCGCCGATCGGGATCACCGCGATCGGCGAGGCGGCGGCAGGCGCCGTCTC
>JAYVXQ010000365.1:0-4060 GCA_043785025.1 Acetobacteraceae bacterium | reverse complement strand
GGCCAAGCACCGTTTCGCCCGCCAACGGGATCCGTGGCAGGGCGAAGATCAAATCGAGGTTGATGGAGCCGAACACGATGACCATGCCCCGGTTTATCGGGTGCTGACGTTTCGTCAAATGGCGGGCGGTGAAGACCAGGCAGCGCCTCGTCCCGCGGGCATCACTCCGCCGCCATGCGCGACGGATCGTCCAACGGCAACTGCCGCTGATCGATCATCGCCTCAGCGCGCACGAGGTCGACCGACAGCAGGCGCGAAACACCGCGTTCCTGCATCGTGACCCCATACAGCCGATCCATCCGCGCCATCGTCATCGGATGATGCGTGACCACCAAAAACCGGGTTTTGGTCTCGCGCTCGATGTCTTCCAACAGCAGGCAAAACCGCTCGACATTGGCGTCGTCCAGCGGGGCGTCGACCTCATCCAGCACGCAGACCGGCGCGGGATTGCAGCGGAAAATGGCGAAGATCAGCGACAAAGCGGTCAACGACTGCTCGCCGCCCGACAGCAGCGACAGCGCGGCGAGTTTCTTGCCCGGCGGTTGGGCGTAAATCTCCAGGCCCGCGCGCAGCGGATCGTCGGACCCGACCATGGCCAGATGGGCCCGCCCGCCGCCGAACATGCGGCTGAACAATTGCCGGAAATGCTGATCGACCTCCTGAAACACCTTCACCAGGCGCTCGCGCCCTTCCCGGTTCAAATGCCCGATCGAGCCGCGCAGACGGGCGATCGCGGTGGTCAGTTCGTCGCGGTCGCGATCGATGGTGGACATCTTGCCCTCGATCGCGGCGGCCTCGGTTTCGGCGAGCAAATTCACCGCGCCGATCTCGTCGCGCTCTTTTGTCAGACGCTCGAACTTCTTGCGCGCTTTGTCTTCGTCGGCGGGCAACAGGCTGGTGGGCTCGTCCGGTAGAACCGGGTTGGGGCCGAGGCGGTTCAAAGCATGCTCGGCGATGGTCCCCCAGGCGTGGTCGGCCTGTTGGCGCGCACCCTCGGCACGGACGACGGCTTCACGGCGCGTGGCATGCGCGGCCTCGGCGGCGCGGGCGGCGCGATCCGCCTCGGCGGCGGCGGCGATCGCCTGATCGAGCGCCATGGCGGCGCGGCCATGCGCGGCCTCGGCGGTGGCGAGGGCCTCACGCGCGTCGCCACGGCGGGCGGCGGCTTCGGCCGGGGCGGCGTCCAACGTCAGCAATTCGGCGGCGGCGGCGGCGCGGCGCGCGGTCAGATCGGCGAGGCGGGCGGCGGCGTCACCGGCGCGGCCGGTCCACGAGGCGCGCTCAGCGGCGATGGCGGTCAACCGGTTGGCGCGCGTGGTCTGGTCGCGTTTCAGCGCCTCGTGCGCCGCCCGGGTTTGCGCCTCACGCGCATGGGCCTGCGCCAGCGCGGTGCGCGCGGCCTCGACGGCGGCACGCGGGCCGGCAATATCCGGGCACGCGTCACGCGCCGCGCGCGCGATCTCGAACGCGGCGGCGGCGTCCTCGTGATCTTGTTGGAAACGGCCATATTGCTCCTCGATCGCGGCGAGGCGGGAGGCGGCGGTGGCGGCCTGATCGCGCAGCCGCGTCGCGGCGGCATGGGCCTGGTCGAGACGCTGCTCCCGCTCCCGCCGCGTCGCACGGGCGGTTTGCTCGGCGGCGACGGTGACGCGCGCGGTCTGATCGGCTTCGGACTGCGCCGTCAGGGTCGCGGCGGCGTCGAGCTCGGCGCGGGCCAGCGCCTTGCGCAAATCGTTCAGCCGGTTGCGCTGGCGCAGACGCACGGCGGCGGCCGTGGGTGTGCCGGCGCGGATCGTGTAGCCATCCCAGCGCCACACCGCGCCGTCCCGCGATACCAGCACCTGACCCGGCGCCATCGCCGCGGCGGCCATCTCCGCCTGCGCTTCATCCTCAACCAGGCCGATTTGCGACAAGGAGCGGCGCAACGCCGGTGGCCCTTCGACCACGCCCGCGAGGCACAGCGCGCCCATCGGCAGAGCCGGTTCGGGGTGCAGCGGCGGCAACTCGCGCCAATAGCGGTTGGCGTTGGGGTCCAGCGCGGAGGTCAGTTCCTCGCCCAACACGGCGCCAAGGGCGGTTTCAAGACCGGCGGGGGCGGCGAGCGAGTCGATCATCGGCGGCCAGCGCTCATTGTCCTTGACGCCGAGGACCTCGGCCAAAGCGCGCTGTTCGGCGGCGAGCCTGGCGCGCGCGCTTTCGGTCGCCGCATGCGCCGCGCGCGCCGCGATCTGGGCTTGTGCCGCGGCGGCGCGGGCGGTTTCCGCCTGGTCCAGCGCGGCATGGGCTTCGGCGCGCGCGGTTTGCGCCAAAGCGTGATCCCGCGTCGCCTGCTCCAGCGCCACCGGATCGACCTGGCGTGCGCGTTGGGCTGCCCGCTCATCGGTGGCGCGGGTCAGTTGGCCAGAGGCCTGGCGCAACCGCTGCTCCGTCTGGACGAACGCCTGTTCAGCGCTTCTGGCATGGGCTGCCGCCTCGGCGGCGGCTTCGGTCGCGCGGTTGGCGTCGTGTTCGGCGGCGCGCGCATGGGCCGCGGCCTCGGTGGCGGCGGCCGCGGCGGCGGCTTGCTGATCCGGCCAGGCGGCGGCGGCCTCGGCCAGTGCCGCGTCCTCGACCCCCAACCGGTCATGCGCCGCGCCGGCGTCTTCCCGCATCCGGTCCGCGTGCGACAGGTCGATATCAAGCTGCGCGAGGCGGCGTTTCGCGTCGTCGAGGGCGGCGCGGGCGCGGGCCTCCTCGGCGTTCAACTGCTCCTCCGCGAGGCGCAGGCGTTCGAGCGCGCTTCTGGTGTCACCCTCGATCTGGCGCAGCGGCGGCACGGCGGCGGCGGTTTCGGCGGCATGGGTCGTGCTGGTGACGACCGTCTGGCTGGCGGCGGCGGCGGCGGCGACCGCTTCGTCATGGGCTTCATGCGCCGCCTCGCGATCCAGTTCGGCGCGGCCATACTGGATCGCCAGCAACTCGGCCTCCGCCGCGCGGATCGCGCCGGAGATGGTGCGATAACGGCCGGCCTGGCGGGCCTGGCGTTTCAGAGCGTTGAGTTGGACGTCGAGTTGCGTTTTCAGGTCGTCCGCGCGGCCGAGATTGGCCTCCGCGGCGCGCAATTTCAGCTCCGCCTCGTGCCGGCGGGCGTGCAATCCGGTGATCCCCGCGGCTTCCTCCAGGACGGCGCGGCGGTCATCGGGTTTCGCCGCGACCAAGGCGCCGACGCGGCCCTGGCTGACCATGGCGGAGGCGCGCGAGCCAGACGCGAGATCGGCGAACAAAGTCTGCACGTCCCGCGCGCGCGCCTCGCGGCCGTTGATGCGGTAGGCGGAACCGGCCCCCCGCTCGATCCGGCGCTGGATCTCGAGTTCGGCGAAGTCCGTGAACGGCGGCGGGGCGATCCCTTGCGTGTCGGACAGCGTGATCACCACCTCGGCGATGTTACGCGAGGGGCGGCCGGTGGTGCCGGCGAAGATCACGTCCTCCATCTCTCCGCCGCGCAGGCCGCGGGCGCTGCTTTCGCCCATGGCCCATCGCATCGCCTCGACGATATTGGACTTGCCGCACCCGTTCGGGCCGACGATGCCGGTCAGGCCTGGAAGGATCTCGACGCTGGTCTGCTCCGCGAAGCTTTTGAACCCGGTGATGCGGAGTTTACTGAAACTGACCGGCAATCCTGTCCTCCCTTTGCCCCTCAGGCGTCCGGGATCAATTTACGGAACGCGTCGAAATTCATTTCGCCGGCGTATTTCGTTCCGTTGATCACGAAGCTGGGGGTCGAATCGATTTTCCACTTGTCCTGATCAGCCTGTTGTTGGGCCAGGATCCATTTCTTCAGGCCCTCATCGGCCACCGCTTTTTCAAAGCCGGCGCGGCTGAGACCGGCGAGGCCGGCGGTCTTCCAAATCTCCTCGGAGTGGTTGGCGCCGCGGGCGAAGGCCCACCGGTCCTGTGTCGCGAGCAAGGCGTTGACGTAAGGTTCGTAGCGCTCCACCGGCAAATAGCGGGCGACCTGTGCCGCCAGCAGCGCGACCTGATCCAGCGGGTAGTCGTGGAAGCTCCAGCGGACTTTGCCGGT
>JAYVXQ010000364.1:0-4085 GCA_043785025.1 Acetobacteraceae bacterium | reverse complement strand
AAGCGCAGCCCTTCGGCGCGCACAGCCATTTGTGACAGTTCCCCACATACCAGTCGGCGCCGATCGCCGTCAGGTCCACGTCGATCTGGCCGGGGGCGTGGGCACCGTCGATCAGCACCGGAACCCCCGCCGCATGACAGGCGGCGACAATCCGTTGGACCGGCAAAACGATCGCGCTGGCCGAGGTAATATGATCGATGACCGCAAGCCTCGTCTTCGGGGTGATCGCGGCCGTCACCGCCGCGACAAGAGACTCCTCGGTGGGGTCGGGGAATGGCACCACAGCCTGCGTGATCGTGGCGCCAACGTCATTGGCGACGAACCGGACGGTATTTTGCACGGCCCCGTAAACATGATCGAGAACCATGACGGCGTCATCGGACCGCAACAAAAAATTCCGCAATACGGCATTACAGCCCGACGTTGCGTTTTCCACGAACACCAGATCGCGTCCGTTCGCATTCAAAAATGAACCGAGCGAGTCGGCCGCGTCGCGAATGGCGCCGGGTTGGATGGTCTTCATAAAGCGGCTTGGTTGGCGCTCCATGCGGTCCTGCCAGGCGCGCTGGTCGGCCAGCACCGAACGGGGCGTAGCGCCGAAAGATCCGTGGTTGACGGTCAGGAAGTCGGGGTCGAGGTCCCATTCGGCGCGAATATCGGGTGGCATGTTTGGGACTTTCGGATCGGAGCGGGTGTGTTCACCATCATAACCCGGCGCGGTGCGATGACCAAGCAAAGCCGCTACCTCGGGAGGCGCCGCTCCCGCAGCACGAAGGGCGGTGTTTCCCCACCTGGACGAAGCCGGCTCGGCAATGGCTACGGCCGGAATAATCTGCTTTTGATGCGAACAGCAATTTTGATACTGAATATCTGCCGGAGCGTGCGCTTGTTCGGAGTGCCGCGCCTGGAACGTTTCTGCGATATCGATGCCCGGACCGATTTCGCAACGGTTGGCTGCAACGCGGATACAATGACTCTCGGAGGCTTCGCCAATGACTAAAGGCGACTTTCCGCGGCATGCTTCGGATCGGGGTGCCGGGTGGTTAGGTGCAGGTGGAGAAGCTGAAAGCCGGCGATCTGGTGCTGACCGCACATAACCGCCCGCGGGCGGTGACGTGGATCGGCAAGGGCAAGTGCTGTCCACCCGCGGCAAGCGTACCGCCGCGACCCCGGTCATCGTGCGCAAGGGTGCGCTGGCGGACAATATGCCGAACCAGGACTTGCACGTAACGAAAGCGCACTCGCTGTACATCGACGGGGTGCTGATCCCGGTGGAGTTCCTGGTCAACCACAAGACGATCATCTGGGACGACCGGGCGCAGGAGGTCGAGATTTACCATGTCGAGTTGGCATCGCACGACGTGCTGATCGCCAACGGTGCCCCGGCCGAAAGCTACCGCGACGACGGCAACCGCTGGTTGTTCCAGAATGCCAATGAGGGTTGGGGTGCCGGGCCGAACCTGCAGGCCATGCCGCCAGCAATTCCAAATTCAAATCTCGTGGGCATTTCTGATGTTTGTTGTCGGATTTTGGATGCATCGAGTACGGGTTCAGGAGGCCTTCGAACAAGATAAAATACACGATTTGTGAAAAATCCGGCTCAGATCATCGCACAAGACACTGTAGAACGTGACTGATTCGCATTGAGAACCGCTGGGTCCGACTGATGACTCAATGCAAAACGTCGGGTAAAGTGGAGGCGGAGGAAACAAACATGCAACCTGGAAAACGACTTCTCGATAAAGTGGCGATCATCACCGGCGGTGCTTCCGGCATCGGCGCAGAGACGGCGCGGGTGTTCGCGGCGCACGGCGCAACCGTGATACTGTGCGATTTGCAGGAGGTTCTTGGACGAGCCGTGGCGCAGGAGATTGCCGATGGCGGCGGTGTCGCCGAATACCACACACTCGATGTTTGCAATGAGGAACAGTGGGTTTCCCGGATCGCGGCAACCGAGCAGACATACGGCAAAGTCGATGTGCTTTGTAACATCGCCGGCATTTCCGGCCGGCCGGCTGGCATGACGGTTCAGGTGGGCACTCTCACCGGCACGGCACTGGCCGACCAAACCCTGCAAAGCTGGAACCGCATCATGGAGGTGAACGCGACCGGCGTCTTCCTCGGCACCAAAAGCGTCATCCCGGCGATGCGGCGCGCGGGCGGCGGCTCCATCGTCAATATTTCCTCGATTTGCGGCATCGTCGGATCCTTCGCCAATGCCGCCTATCACGCGTCGAAGGGCGCTGTGCGGATATTCTCCAAATCGGCGGCGTTACAATACGCATCCGAACAGATCCGCGTGAACTCCGTCCATCCCGGCTTCGTCGACACCCCCATGGCCCGTCCTGGACTTTTGGGCAACACCAGCGGCAAGGCGCGCATGGATGCAACGCCGTTGGGCCGTTTCGGTAAACCATCGGATATCGCGCTTGGCTGCCTGTACCTGGCCTCGGACGACGCGGCGTGGGTCACCGGCAGCGAACTCGTGATCGACGGCGGCATGACCGCGAATTGAACCTCAGGCGGCGGCGCGCATGCCGCCCTGAACCTCGGCCAGGAGTTCAAAGGAGCGTTTGCGTTTCGTGTGATCGAAGATGTTGCTCGTCACCATCAATTCATCCGCGCCGGTGCGTGCGATGAAAGCCTCCAACCCGCGGCGGACCGTATCGGGTCCGCCGACCACGGCACACGAAAGCGCGTCCGCCAGCATCGCCTGACCCTGACGATCGATCTTCTGCTCCAGCCCTTCAACCGGCGGCGGCAACGCGCGCGGCCTGCCGGAGCGGATGTTGAGGAAGGACTGCTGTTGCGAGGAAAACAGAAACCGCGCCTCGGCGTCCGTATCCGCCGCGACGACGTTCAAACCCAGCATGACGTTGGATGTGGATCGTTGCGCTGAGGCTTTGAACCGCTCGCGATAGATCGCGATCGCCTGCATCATCATCCCCGGCGCGAAATGCGAGGCAAACGCAAACGGCAGGCCCAACATCGCCGCCAATTGAGCGCCATACGTGCTGGACCCCAGGATCCAAATGGGAACATCAAGGCCCGCGCCCGGCACCGCCTGTACGGCCTGATCAGGCACAGCCGGCTGGAAATACGACATCAGCTCCATGACGTCCTGGGGAAATTCCTCGCCGCCGCTCAATGTGCGGCGCATCGCACGGGCCGTGACCTGATCCGATCCGGGCGCGCGGCCCAATCCCAGCTCGACCCGGCCGGGATGCAATGCCGCCAGGGTGCCGAACTGCTCGGCGATCAACAACGGCGCGTGGTTGGGCAGCATGATGCCGCCCGCGCCAATGGTGATGGTTTTGGTGCCCGCGCCGATATGCGCCAGCGCCACCGCCGTCGCGGCACTCGCGATGCCCGGCAGATTATGATGCTCAGCCATCCAATAGCGCTGAAACCCCAAAGCCTCCACACGCCGCGCGAGATCGAGCGAGTTGCGCAGCGCGATGCCGGCATCGGCACCTTCGGGAATGGGCGATAAATCGAGGATTGAAAGTGGGACCATGCCACGATCCTGTCACGCGCCGCTGCTTTGTTCAACGTGGTGGACATGTCTGGGCTTTGTCCGCCATCGTCCACATCAACGCGGAGGGCAACGCCATGTCATTGTTGACCGGTCTCACGATCGCGCAACTCGGTCCGGGCCTGGCCGCGGCGGTGTGCGGGCGTCTGTTCGCCGACCTCGGCGCGACGGTGATCACCACGGGAGCCGACCGTGAAACCCCTCTGGCGAGGCATTTGAATGAAGGCAAAGCCGAAGGCGAGCCCACCGCCGGCGCCGATCTCATTCTGTGTCAGGAATGGCCCGCACCGGTAACGAACGCGCCCGTCGTAACGATCTCCCCCTTCGGTCAAACCGGACCAAACGCCCGCGATCCCGCGTCCGACCTGACCTTGCACTACGCCAGCGGCATCGCCCGCCTGTTAACCGGCCAGGTGGACGACCTGTCCGAAGCCCCCATCCGCGCGGCCGGGGAGCAATCCGCCTTCATCGGCGGACTCGCCGCCGCCTGCGCCGGCATGCACGCGATCCTGACCCCCCGCATTGGCGTCACCATCGACGTGTCGATGCA
>JAYVXQ010000363.1:0-4092 GCA_043785025.1 Acetobacteraceae bacterium | reverse complement strand
TCGCCAGCGGACGCGCGCCGACCGCGGTCAGATTGCGCCATGCCTCGGCCACCGCCTGCGCGCCGCCCATTTCGGGGTCGGCGAGGCAATAGCGCGGTGTGCAGTCGGTGGTCAGCGCCAAACCGCGGCTCAGACCCTCCAACTTCACCACGGCCGCATCGGCCGCGCCTGGTCGTTTCACGGTCTGCCCGCCGACGGAGCTGTCATACTGATCCCAAATCCAGGCGCGCGAGCACAGATCCGGACAGGCCATGAGTTTCTTCAGCGCACCGGTCAGGCCGACCCGATCCTCGATCCGGGCGGGGTTCAACCGCTCCTGTTTCGGGGTATCGACGATCGGCCGGGTGTAAAGTGGGGCCTGATCGTTCAGCGGGGCCAACGGAATATCGGCTTCCAGCTTGCCGTTGTGCCAGACCGTCAGGCGTCCAGTATCGGTCAGCGTGCCGATCACCGCGAAATCCAGATCCCATTTTTCGAAGATGCCGCGCGCCATCTCCTGCCGGTCGGGGCGGAGCACCATCAACATGCGTTCCTGGCTTTCCGACAGCATGAATTCATAGGCGGTCATGCCGGTTTCGCGCGCGGGCACGTTGTCGATGTTCAATGAAATACCGACCCCGCCTTTGCCCGCCATTTCGACCGCGGAACTGGTCAGCCCGGCGGCCCCCATGTCCTGGATCGCGATGATCGCGTCGGTTTCCATCAACTCCAGGCACGCCTCGATCAGCAGTTTCTCAGTGAACGGATCGCCGACCTGAACCGTGGGGCGCTTTCCTTCGGAATTGGCGTCGAACCCGGCTGACGCCATGGTCGCGCCATGGATCCCGTCACGGCCGGTTTTGGAACCGACATAGACCACGGGATTGCCGATCCCCGCCGCCGCGCTGAGGAAAATCCGGTTCTTGCGCGCGATGCCGACGGTCATCGCGTTGACCAGCGGGTTGCCGTTATAGGCGGGATGGAAATTGATCTCGCCGCCGACCGTGGGCACGCCGACGCAGTTACCATAGCCGCCGATGCCGCGCACGACGCCGTCCACGATCCGTTTCGTAATCGCAAGGGCGGGATCGCCGAAGCGCAGCGCGTTCAGATTGGCGATAGGGCGCGCGCCCATGGTGAACACATCGCGCATGATGCCGCCAACGCCGGTGGCGGCGCCCTGGTAGGGTTCGATGAAACTTGGGTGGTTATGGCTTTCCATTTTGAAGATCGCGGCCAGACCGTCGCCGATATCGACCACGCCGGCGTTTTCACCGGGACCATGAATAACCCAGGGTTGTTTCGTCGGTAACTGTTTCAGCCACACCCGGGACGATTTATAGCTGCAATGTTCCGACCACATGACGCTGAACACGCCCAACTCGGTCAGCGACGGCGTGCGTCCCATGATATCGATGACACGGGCATATTCCTCGGCGTTCAGGCCGAATTCATGGGCCAGGCCTTGATTAACGTCCTGGTCCATCACGCGGCCGCCAGCGAGTCGAACAGCGGCTTACCATCGGCCCCGCCCATCAGCGGATCGACCAGGTCCTCGGGGTGCGGCATCAAACCCAACACACGGCGATTAGGACTGTAGATGCCGGCGATGGAGCGGGCGCTGCCATTGCGGTTGGCCTGAGCCGATGCGTCCCCGGATGGGGTGACGTAACGCAGCGCGATCAAACCTTCATGTTCCAGTTTGTTCAGGGTCGGGTCGTCGGCGTAATAATTGCCGTCCCCATGCGCGAGCACGGCACGGAACACCGATCCTTTTTGGTAATGGCTGGTGAAGACGGTGTCATTGCGCTCGACCCGCAAATGGCAGTCCATCGACAGGAAACGGAGGGACGCATTGCGGAGCAGCGCGCCCGGCAGCAGGCCGGCTTCGGTCAAAATTTGAAATCCATTGCAAACGCCAAGGATGTAGCGACCCTGGTCCGCGTGATCGTGAATGGCGCGCATGACCGGCGACCGCGCGGCCATCGCGCCGCAGCGCAGATAATCGCCGAAGCTGAAGCCGCCGGGAATGACGATCAGATCGAGCCCGCTGACGTCGGTTTCCTTGTGCCAGATCATCCGCGGCGCCTGGCCGAAGGATTGCGTCAGCGCGATCACCATATCGCGCTCGCGGTTGATGCCGGGGAAGAGGACGATGCCAGCCTTCATGGGGTAACCGCCGTGGCGGCGCATCGCGTGTATGCCCCCAGCGCGTCGGTCACGACCTGAACGCCGGTCAGCGGCGGGCCGGAACGGCGCTGTTTCGAAAATCTTATGGCCAGTTCGCGAACGGTCGCCACGGGCGTGCCCTCCGCCATGCAGAGCCGGAATCTGCCCTGGTTCGGATACAGTTCCCGTTGCTTCAGGACATCCATCACCGCCATGAGGTATCCGTCACAAACCGCGCTGTCGTTCTGATCCCCGCTCTGGCAACGCCGCAATAATTCCGGACCACTCATCCACTGGGCTTTCGCGAACGACGGCGTCAACGCCAAAAGCGCGGCCATCGGAATGACGATCGCGGCATTCATTCCGGTTGCACCACGACACGAAAACTCTCGATGACCGTGTTGGCCAACAGCTTGCGCGCCATGTCCTCAGCCGCCGTCTGGGCTTTCGCGGGATCGGTCTCAGCCAGTTCCAGCACGATGACCTTGCCCTGACGAACCTCTTTCACGCCGGCAAAACCCAATGTGCGCAAAGCGTGTCCGATGGCCTTACCCTGAGGGTCCAGCACGCCGTCTTTCAGCATCACGGTGACGATGGCCTTCACTGCACGGCCTCCGGGCCCTTCAGGTCGCGCACACCGGCCTCGGGCAAAATGCCGAGCCGTTTGGCGACTTCCTGATAGGCTTCCTCGACCTTCCCAAGGTCGCGGCGGAATCGGTCCTTGTCCATTTTCTCGTTGGTGCGGCTGTCCCACAGGCGGCAATTATCCGGGCTGATTTCGTCGGCCAGGATAATGCGCATTTCGTCATTTTCCCACAGGCGGCCGAATTCCAGTTTGAAATCGACGAGGGTGATACCAACGCCCAGAAACAGGCCCGCGAGAAAGTCGTTGATGCGCAAACTGAGCGCAACCATGTCATCGAGGTCGGCGGTCCCGGCCCATCCGAAACAGGTGATGTGTTCCTCGGACACGATCGGATCGTTCAGCGCGTCGTTTTTCAGATAGTATTCGATGATCGACCGCGGCAAACGCGTGCCTTCTTCGATACCCAGGCGGGTGGCGATGCTGCCGGCGGCCACGTTGCGGATGACGACCTCCAACGGGATGATCTCGACCTCGCGGATCAGTTGCTCGCGCATGTTCAGACGGCGGACGAAATGCGTTGGAATGCCGATTTCGCCAAGCCGCATCATCAAATATTCGCTGATGCGGTTGTTCAGCACGCCCTTGCCAGTAATAATGCCTTTCTTCGCGCCGTTGCCGGCCGTGGCGTCGTCCTTGAAATACTGCACCAGGGTGCCGGGCTCCGGTCCCTCGAACAGGATCTTGGCTTTGCCCTCGTACAACTGGCGGCGACGTGCCATCACGGAATCCTTGCATGGCCCCAGGTCTGAAGGATCCGGGGCAGGAGCGAGACCCTATAGCAGTCTGGAACCGGCCGGACAAAGGGGCGTGACGGTTTGGCACGGGCTTTAGATCCCCGCCCTTAACCGGTTATTTACCCCCCAATGCTCTTATGTCCCTGGGCATCTTCACCCTGAGAGGGAGCATGGCGGCGAGCTTTCCAAATAGCGCACTGGCCGTCATCGATTTACGGAAACTCAGGGACTACTGTCTGAACCCGGAGCATCCGCGCGGATGTCACAAAGCCGCGGTATTCCGCGAGGTTCTCGGCCTGACCCGCGATGACGCGATCTGGCCGTGCGACGCGTTCTTCGTGGCGGCGCGCGCCGAGGAGGCCGTGCTGGTGAACCAGGATGTCTGGGGTGACCGGTGGCGCGTCGATGGGAAAGTGACGCGACATGGGAGGAGGGTTATGGTAAAAAGTCTTTGGATTGTGAGAGCCGGGGACTATTTGCCCAGGTTCGTGTCGGGTTGGATATTGAGATGAACATGATCGCATGTATTGAAGCGCGCAGCCCAGACTTGCTCGACGTTGTCGC
>JAYVXQ010000362.1:0-4097 GCA_043785025.1 Acetobacteraceae bacterium | reverse complement strand
GGCTCATGGTCCAGCCGGCGGAGATGATGACGTCGTCGGCGCGGCCGGCGTGATGGAAAAATCCGTCGTCATCGACGCGGCCGCGGTCTTTCGTCGCGAGCCAGGCGCCGTGGCGAAATACCTTGATCTCACCGAGGATGTTGGCCGCGCAGGGGCTGCCGTCGGGATGCTGAACCTGGACCTGAACGCCGGGAACGGGCCGGCCCAAAGCGCCGGGTTTGGGGATGAAGTCGGGCGCGCCGGGGTAATTGGCGAGGATGACGCCGATCTCGGTCGTGCCGTACATCCCGCGCAGATGGGTTTTGAACGCGTCCTGCATGAAGTCGAGCGTTTCGATATCGATCGGCTCCCCGGTGAACGACATTTTGTCGAGGGCGATGCGATACGCGGCGACGTGGCCGGTGTTTTTCATCATGCGGTAATGGGTCGCGGCGGCGGCGAGGTTGGTGGTGCGATAGTCTTGCAATGCGCGCAACAGACGCCTGGCGTCAAAGCGGCCGGCATAGGCGCCGGTTTCGATCCCCAAAGCCAACGGAGCGAGCGTGCCGTGCCAGAGACCGTGGCCCCAGGCGGGGGAGGACGGGCAGAAGAAGCGGTCACCTGGCCGCAATCCCGTGCCGTATAACGCGGCGTTCATCAGCACGACCAGCGCGCGATGAGAGTGTTTGATCGCGGCGGGCAATTCGCGGGTCGTGCCGGATGTGTATTGGAAAATCGCGGTGTCGGCGGCAGTGGTTCCAGGCGCGTAATGGGCGGGAAAAGCGGACAACGAGGCGAGCCACGCGTCATCGGCGGCGACCACGCGGACATCGTTCGTCACGGCGGTTCGATCGGCGGTCGTCAGCAATAAGCGCGGGGTGCAATCCTGGGTGCGCAGGCGCACGCCGTCGGGACCGAACAGCGTAAACAGCGGCACGGCGATGGCACCGCGTTTGATGGCGCCAAACATCGCCGCGTAAAACGCCAGTGACGGTTCCAGCATGATCGCGACGCGGTCGCCGGGGTCGATGCCCTCCGCGGCCAGCCAATGGGCAACGCGCGACGACCAGGCCGCGAGATCGGTGAAGGTGATCGTTTCATCGGGCCCATCCGCGTGCGCGACACGCAGCGCGATTTTTCCTGGGCTTGCGTGGCGATCGACACATTCATGGGCGATATTGAAATGGTCTCGGGTGCCATCGAACAGGTCCCACAGGCGTTGGGTTGAGAATTGGCTCTGGGCTTCGGCGTAGTTGGTGAATTCGGTCAGGAGGCGCATGGCGCGCGTAGGGTGCGGGTTGGGTCAGGCGATGTCAAAGCGCGGGTGACGGCTTTTGGCCTACCGCGCGAGAGCCCAATGAACGGGTTCGATGTTGGGGGGCGCCGGCGTGGCGCGCGAAGGGTGAAAACGAAGCGCACCGATCCCGTTGAAAGTTGACTCCTCCGGCAAACCTGAACACCGTCGTCGCCGCAACACGGGAGAGAACCATGACCAAGGGTATTTTGCTGGTCGCGTTCGATTACACCAAGGCGCAAGCCGATGAGTTCCACGATTGGTACGATCTGGAACATATTCCGGAACGGCAGCGTGTCCCCGGCTTCGGCAGCTGTGAACGCTGGGTCAGTGTCGCCAATCCGAAGCATGTCGTCGCCAGCTATGAACTCGACAGTCTCGCGGTGCTCCAAAGCGCGCCGTACCAGGCGATCGCGCATGACAATCTGTCGGTCTGGTCGAAACGCATGGGCAAGATCGCGCAACGGCTGCTGCGCCATGACGGCGCGCAAACATTACCGGGGAACGCGGTCGCTCCGGCCGGCGCGGGCGGTCTGCTGGTCAATGCGATGAACGTCGATCCCGCGCATGAGGCGGAGTTCAACGAATGGTACGACCACGAACATATTCCGGCTCTGGCCAAGGTCCCCGGCACGATTTGCGCGCGCCGCTATAAGGACGATACGGGAACGCATCGTTACCTCGCGCTGTATCACCTCGAATCCGCCGCCGTGCCGACGACCGAGGCCTGGAAACAGGCGGCGGGCACACCCTGGAGCGCGCGGCTCAAGCCGCATTTTCGCGACCACCAGCGGATCCTGACGACGCGTTACGTCCCGGGCGGTTAGAGCGCGATCGTGTGAGGTTGCCTTCAACCTCACACGTGAATCGCCCGCGTCAAAGCGAGCGCGATCGTGTGAGGTTGCCTTCAACCTCACACGTGAATCGCCCGCGTCAAAGCAAGCGCGATCGTGTGAGGTTGCCTTTACCTCACACGTGAATCGCCCGCGTCAAAGCAAAATTCAGACCGTGATCGGGTCAACCTGAACCGATCACGGTCTGAACGATCGCCCCTTCCCGCTTCAACGTCCGGATCGTCGCCGCGAAGGCCGCGACCGTCAGCGCCATCTCCTCCTCGCCGTGCGACGCGGACACCCAGCCGGACGGTCCGGTGTTCACGTCGACGCCGTTGACCAATAATCCCATGCGCACCTTAACCGGCATCCCGCCATGGCGCGGCTTGCCGATCATGCGCGCGATATAGGGCACGGCGTCGAAATCCGACGGCACGATGTCGTCGCCATCCGGGTTGGTATAGATATGGATCCCGGAATAGGAGCCATAGACGGCCCATTTGACCTTCTCGTCCTCCAGAATTGCGTTCATCTTCGACCGCAGCGTGGCGGCGAAGGCGTTGGCTTTGGCGCAGGCCTGACCGTCACGGATCGCGGTCAACGCGGCGACCCCCGCGGCCGCGGAGATGGGATTGGCGTTGAACGTGCCCTGATGGCTGATTTTCTCCGTCCCCGATGCCGCCGTGACGGCGAAATCCAGCAGATCGAGGATATCCTTGCGGCCCGCCACCGCCCCGCCCGGCAGCCCGCCCGACAGAATCTTCGCCAGCGTCGTCAGGTCCGGTGTGATCCCCAGAACCTGTTGCGCGCCACCGGGCGACACACGAAAGCCGGTCACGACCTCATCGAACACCAGGATCGTGCCCGCCTGCTTCGTCAGCTCGCGCAAATGCTCCAGGAACGACGGCAGGATCGGCATTTTGCCGAAGCTGGCCCCCGTCGGCTCCAGGATCACCGCGGCGATGTCCTTATGATCAGAGAACAGCCGGTCGATCCCCGCGACGTCGTTGGGGTCCGCCAGCAGCACGTTATCCGCGATCCCCGCCAGCACGCCGGTGGACGCCGAGCCGTCGAAATGATTCGCGTAGCCATTCGCCATATGATCGTGCCAGCCGTGAAAATGTCCACGGAAACGCACCAGTTTCGAGCGGCCCGTGAAGGCGCGCGCGAGGCGCAGCGCCATCAACGTCGCCTCGGTGCCCGAACTGGTGAAGCGGATCCGCTTGGCTGAGGGCACCATCTGGGTCACGAGGCCAGCCCATGAAACCTCGGCCTCATGACAGGCGCCGAAATGGGTGCCGCGGGAGAACGCCTCCTGCACCGCCGCCATCACGTCCGGGTGATTATGGCCCAGAAGCAAGGAGCCATGACCGCCGAAATAATCCACGTAACGGTTCCCATCCACATCCCACTTCACCGGTCCCTGTGCCCGCGCGACATAAATCGGCCAGGGATCGAAATGACGGCTATCATGCGTCAGGCCACTGGGCATCAGCCCCTTCGCCGTCGCGGCGAGCTTCGCGGAGCCCGGCGTCATCGCCTGATACGTTTCCGTCAACGTGGTATTGGGCAGCGACATCGGGGGCTCCTGTCAGGGGGACGCGCCGATCTTACACCCCGCCGCGCCGATGGCCACGCGCCAGAATCAGGATCCGGCGGCGATGGCACCCGCGGCCGTCAGTTCCAGCCGCCAATGGCATTGCAAGGCGCCTTCCGGCAACCGAACGGGATCGTGAATAAGCCCGCCGGCAACACAGCGGTTGAGCGCGTCGTGAAAAACGGTCGCGGTTGGGTTACTTCCGGACAGGCGCCGAAACCGTTCGAACCCAGCCTCGGCGTTCGCTTCGCTGATCCGATGGTGGAACGCCACGCGCAAAATCGCGGTCCTTGTTTCATCCGATACGATCCCCGCCGGCGAAGGTTCCGCGACCGGCATCCGCGCCTTCAGCGCCGCGATCTCGCGACGCAGAGCCCGCGTTTCCTCGAATTGC